>JBIPMI010000078.1:0-10326 GCA_044369215.1 Bacteroidia bacterium
TTTTATGGTAAAATCCAGGTAATTCTTTAATCAGCCAAATCAAAGTTCCGACACTTTCCATCAACCAATATCTGAACTATGATTCTTATGATTTATGGATTCAATTGATTGATTTTCTCTTTAGAACCAAATTACGTTTTTTATATTATAATCCAAGTAATTCTTTAATCAGCCAAATCAAATTTCCGACACTTTCCATCAACCAATATCTGAACTATGATTCTTATGATTTGTGGATTCAATTGATTGATTTTCTCTTTAGAACCAAATTACGGTTTTATGGTAAAATCCAGGTAATTCTTTAATCAGCCAAATCAAATTTCCGACACTTTCCATCAACCAATATCTGAACTCAATCAAAAAAAATCCCGCCTAATTTCTTAAGCGGGATTTGATTTAAATATTGAGTTTAAATTATGCCAATTTAGCTTTCAAACCGGCATCAATTGCGTCTAAGAATTCTTCAGTGTATAAATAATGTTCACCATGCTTAACTTTGCTGCCATGGATACATACTGCTAAATCTTTAGTCATTCTTCCACTTTCTACTACTTCAACACATACTTCTTCTAAAGCTTTACAGAAACGAACCAATTCAGCATTACCATCTAATTTACCTCTGAACTCCAATCCTCTTGTCCATGCGAAAATAGATGCAATTGGATTGGTAGATGTTGGTTTACCTGCTTGGTGATCTCTAAAGTGACGAGTTACTGTTCCGTGTGCTGCTTCTGCTTCCATGGTTTTGCCATCTGGTGTTACCAATACAGAGGTCATCAAACCTAATGAACCAAAACCTTGTGCTACTGTATCAGATTGTACATCACCATCATAGTTTTTACATGCCCAAACAAAATTACCATTCCATTTTAATGCAGATGCTACCATGTCGTCAATCAGTCTGTGTTCGTAAACAATACCAGCTGCTTCAAACTTAGATTGGTAATCATTCGCATAAATTTCCTGGAAGATGTCTTTAAAACGACCATCATATTTTTTCAAAATGGTGTTTTTGGTTGAAAGGTATAAAGGCCATCCTTTGCTCAATGCCATATTAAAACATGAATGCGCAAATCCTTTGATACTTTCATCGGTATTGTACATGGTTAAAGCTACACCATCACCTTTGAAATTGTAAACTTCAAATTCCTGGGTAGTTCCATCTTCACCTTCAAACTTCACAGTTAATTTACCTTTTCCTTTGGTAACAAAATCTGTTGCACGGTATTGGTCTCCAAATGCATGTCTTCCAATCATGATTGGAGCTGTCCAGTTTGGAACCAAACGAGGAACATTGCTGCAAACAATTGGCTCACGGAATACAGTTCCATCCAAAATATTACGGATGGTTCCATTAGGTGATTTCCACATTTGTTTTAGGTTGAATTCTTTTACACGTGCTTCATCAGGAGTGATGGTTGCACATTTGATACCTACATTGTATTTTTTAATTGCTTCTGCTGCATCAACTGTAACCTGGTCATTAGTTTGATCGCGGTATTCCATGCCCAAATCATAATATTTAATATCCAAATCCAGGTAAGGAAGAATCAATTTGTCTTTGATAAATTTCCAGATAATACGGGTCATTTCATCGCCATCCAATTCTACTACAGGATTGGCTACTTTAATTTTTGTCATATTGAAGATTTAAAATTGTTGTTTCTATAAAAATCGGCCTCAATATTAGCATATTTATCAGCCTCAGACAAGCGTTTGAAGATGATTTTTGTTTTGTTTAAATTAGCTTAAGTGGCTGTTTTGTAAGGTGCTATGGAATCGCTACTGCAATTTTTCCTTGAAAGTTCTGCATTTTTTTCAATCCTGAACTGCCTTTTAAGTTACAATTGAATCTGATGTCTAAAGATTTAGTTGATTGATTTAGTTCATTTTTTAGGTAATCGCCAATATTTAAAACTTCAAAATAGGAGAGTGGATCTTGGTTAGCTTCTATGCTGCTAAACACATTTCCATTGGCATCGGTATATTTGATTTCAATGGCATTTTCTCTTGAAATATTGATTGTTTGGTCGATATTCTGATTGAAGTTCGCAATACAATTTTTCTTATCCGGAGTTTTAATTCGCTGACAATACGATAAAGTATCATTTGCATACAATGTTTTTAAACAAACTTTAAATGCTCCTGAATCCTGATAATTATGATTGATGCCTCCAAAAGTTTCAGAGCTGCTTCCATCTCCAAATTCCCAAATGAATTTACCTTTCACAACAGTGTCTGATAAGACAGGTACAAATGAAACATATCTAGTAGTTCCTTGCACAAATGTATAGTTGAAACGGATTGGATTTACAGCCATACCCTTGTTAATTCGAACAGGTAAGCTTACGTCTGCCTGACAATTATTCGCATATTTTATCAGTAAAATTACATTGATATTTTTTGCCTCCGAATATGTTTTTACAGGAGTTGAATCATTGCTAATACTGCCATCAGGAAATCTCCATGTATAGGATGAAACAGACTGGTTAAAATGCTCTGCGTTGAAGGTTACTTTATAACTGATTGTTGTATCAGTTCTGTTTGTGTAAAATGAATATTTTCCAGGTTTAAGTAATGAATCAGCAGGACTATTGTTGTTAGATCCTTCATGAAAAATGAACTCATAAGCCTCTTTGCAATCAGTACATGTTTTCTTTAAATTGGCTTTAAGTTTTAAACTTTGTGTAGCACTTTTTTCATAAGATGTGAAAAGGTAAAAAGAGTTTTTTCCGGCTTCAATTTGTTTACTTTCATCATTCATTAATCCACTTAGTAAGAACACAATATTGCCATCAACCAATAAAGGTTCTGCCTGCTTTTTACAAGCTGTCAGCATTATAAAAAACAATGCGATAAAACTAATTGTCCATTTCATTTTTCTCATGTTAGTTCAATTGATAATGAAAACCTAATTTGAAACCACGATTTTTATTTTTATCCGAATTTTCAAATAATTTCGAATCACTGATGTTCAATAGTCCGTTAAAATATCCTACTGAAATTTTACTTTTTGTATTCAACCAATAAGCATAATTAATTTCAGTTAAAACATCCTGATTATTGAACAAGGAGATATGAGCTGATTTGCTTTTTGTATCAAACATTTTACCATTTTCATAATAGTAAAATTGGTCATTACTGCTAAGTAAATACATATAAGACAATCCCAGATTCAATTCATGTCTGCCTTTAATTTTGAAGTCAACTCCAATTGGAACATTTAAATAAAGTAATTTTTGGGTATTGATAGCAATGCTTTTATTGCTTTCTCCAAAACCATAAGTTGATTCTGAATATCTACGTTTTCCTAGTTCAGGCGTTGTTTGAAACAATCCCAATCCGGTATAAAATGATAATTGATGATTGGCAAGAACATGCCAGAATCCATTGAAAAAATAACTAGGAATACGCTGATTGTTCAATTGTATTCCTACATTGATACTTGTGTATGAAATAAAAGCCTTTTTCTTTTTGTTTGGTGATATACTTAGCAATTCAGATTTTGGATTTTTATTTAAATTTATCTTAAATCCTGTAAACTGAAGTGAATTGATGAGTAAAGGGAATTTTGAATTTTCTTGTGTTTGATTTGATAAAGATTCAACTTTAGGTTCTGCTTGTAAGTTATCATCATCAATATCATTTATTTTTTGATTTATTGATGTAGTTAAAGGCGATGATGTATTTGTATTCTCGCTTAAAACTGCAATTTTATCTTCTTTTTGTTTGATGTTAGATTCAACTTGTTTTGAAATTGATTCTGTTTGATTCGAAGACTTATCAGCTAAATTATTGATGCTTGTATTTTCAGTATTTTGATTCTTTTTGTTTTGAAGATTATTGTTTTGATTCACATCATTTGTTATTGAATTACCAGTGATGGCAAGGCTTTGTTTGTCTGATGTATTTGTAGTAGCAACAGAGGAAGTAAAATAGTTTCCTGCATACATGAATATGCCTGTAAGTACGAGTAAACTTGGCAAAAAGAACCAATAGATTCTTTTTGATTCCTTTCTTTTATCAATTAGTATTTGTTGAGCAGCTATCCAATAAGATTCCTTAAATGGAATTCCATTGTTCTCTAATTTGCTTTTTAATAAGCTGTCTAACTCATCTTTCTCCATCTTCATATCAACATCATTTTTACTTGTCCAAATAAGAATTTGATTTTCTTTTTTAGTTCATTTCGTGCATTCATCAAATGCCATCTTGAACTCGATTCATTTAAACTCAATTGTTTTGCAATTTCCTTATGCGATAAGCCTTCAAATACATGAAGGTTTAAAACCAGTTTTTGAATTTCAGATAAATTGTTAATCAGTTTTATAAGCTCTTCTTTTTGAATTTTATCTTCAGCTTCATTCAGGTTAAAGGGTATTTGTTGCTGACTTAAATCTTCAATGTCTTTTTCAGAAAATAGTTGTTTTTCTTTTTGACGTTTTCTGAATTCATCAATAATTGTATTCACCATAATGCTTTTTGCCCAGGGATTAAACTCCGGTCCATTGTACTTTTCTATGGAGAATAATATTTTACAAAAACCAAGATTTAATAACTCAACAGCATCTTCTTCCTGAATACTATACCTCATACAAATGGGTATCAAAAGGTCAAAACAATACCTGTACAAGGCATATTCTGCCTTGCTTTCTTTGTTAAGGCAAGCCTGGATAATGTCCTGAATATTGTTTTTCAAAGAATAAAGCAAAATAACCCGACAACAATTTGAGATTGGTTGTCGGGTTGATGTGTTATAAAAAATTGATTATTTGCTAATCAGTTTTCTTACGATACGTTGGTTGTTGCTGTGTACTTCCAATAAGCAAATACCTTCAGGAATATTATTTGTGTTGATTTCTAGAAGATTATTTCCTTTATGCAAGAAATCTTTGTTCGACCATAATTTTTTTCCACTTAAATCAAAAATATTTAATTCGATTTCTGAGTTAATGGTTGAATTGATTTCTGCGAACAATGTTCCTTCAAAAGGATTAGGATAAACTTGAGTGAAGCTCATTTCTTCAGAGCGAATACCAGTTGCCTGATCAACTAGGATGTCCTTACATTTCATAGCTGAGCATGAATCGGTCATTTGCATCATATTTAAACAAACAATATATGTTCCATTGCTGGTGTACACGTGATTAGGATTTGCATCCGGAGAACTACTTCCATCACCAAAATCCCAGATTGAATAATCGTATGAACTTGAATTATTTGTGAATTCAATCATGCCTGGTTTAGTAGGATTTAATTGGTAAGAGAAATTGGCATTACAAGTTGATAATGTTCCATACTGGTTAACTAAAACCGGACGACAAATTTCATCAGCACAAGAACTATCAGCTTTTCTTACTCTTAAACAAACATTATATAATCCTGATGAAGGGAATGTATAATTAAAGTTTTGTGAAGTACTTACAACAGTACCATTCACTTTCCAACTATATAACAATGGTGTTCCAGTCGAAAGGTTGGTGAAGCTAAATGTATTTTGTCCAAGATTGCTATAAGAATAAGAAGCATGACAAGTAGTGGTATTTGGAGCTGTATTAAAGTTTTTGCAAGTAGTATTGCTACAAACAGTATCTCCATTTACAATTCTAAATACACTTAAACAAACAGGATAAATTCCACTTGATGGAAATGCTTTGACAAATGGACTACCAGCTCCAGTTCCTAAAGCACCGAAGTTCCAACTAAGATGTGTATATGAACCGGTTGATAGATTGATAAAGTTTCCGTAATAAATTCCTAAACTATCAAATTTTGTTGCTTCAAATCTGGCAAAACAGCTTTGTGCACTAGAGTCGATTGCTGTTACTAATTTGCATATTGAAGTAGCACAACTTGAATCTTTTTTAATTTTGTACAAACAAACAGTATAGTTTCCAGGAAATAAATATGTGTGAGAAGCTAATCTAACATTACTTGAACTACCATCACCAAAAATCCAGATGAAATTGCTAGTGGTATCGTTTGCAGTTTCAAAAGTAAATTGGTTACCATTACTCACATTTCTATTAAAAGAGAAATTTACAGAACAGCCCGGTGCCAAATAAATACTATCACATTTTGTAGCAATGCAAGTAGAATCTTTTTTCTTAACTGTTAAACAAACTTTATACCAACCATTTGCGGTAAATGTTCTGATAGGATTTCTACTATCAGATGAAGTTCCATTTCCGAAATTCCAAATGTATTTGAATCCGGTATCTTGCAAAGTAGCACGGAAGTAAACTTTTAAATGATTACTTTGGTCTTTTTCAAAAGTGAAATTGGCATTACAGTTTACAGGTGTATTTTGACCCAGGAATATACTATCACATTTTGTTAAACTGCATGAAGAATCTTTTTTACTAACAGTTAAACATACTTTGTACCAACCTGCATTTGTAAATGTTTTAATTGGATTTTTACTATCAGAAGCAGTTCCATTACCAAAATTCCAGAAATAACGGAAAGCAGTATCTTGTAAAGAAGCATTGAAATAAACTTTTAAAGGATTAACTGCATCTTTTTGGAAACTCCAGTTCGCATTACAATTAACAGTAGTTGGCATTACAGAAATACTATCACATGTAGTTGAAGTGCATGAACTGTCTTTTTTCAAAACAGTTAAACAAACTTTGTATTTACCATGGTTTGCATAAGTTCTAAAACTATTTCTTCCATCACCTGAAGTTCCATCACCATAAGACCAGAAGTACTTGTAGTTGGTATCATTTAAGTTAGCTGAGAAATAAACTTTTTTACTGTTGTTTGGGTCTTTTTGAATGGTATATGCCGAGCTGCAAGTTGTACTTGGTAATAGTATTTGTACACAAATTGTTTTGGTACAACTTGTGTCAATTTTTCTAACGGTTAAACAAACATTTTTCAATCCCCCACTGGTAAATGTTTTTTCTACAACCCTACCTTGAGCAGATGTACCATCTCCAAATGTCCAGAAATAGTAATTATAAGAATTAGGACTAGCTAAGGCTGTGAATACTTTTTTCAAAGGATTAGTTGCATTAGTTGCAATATTAAAACTGGCATCACAAGCAGTATCTGGAGCAGTAACTAATATACTATCGCATTTGGTAAGGGTACACGATGAATCTTTTTTAGTAACAGTTAAACATACTAATTTTAAACCGGTTGTTGTATAAGTTTTTAAAGGTGCTCTTAAGTCAGATTGTGTTCCATCACCAAAGGTAAATTTGTATCTGAATGAAGTATCATTTAAAGCAGCTTCAAATTGATATTTAAAGCTATTTGTAGCATTTTTTGTTGCAGTCCAGTTTGCATTACAATTTGAACTAGTTGATGTAGTTGCAATAACTGATTTACAAACCTGAATTGTGCAGGAAGAATCTTTTTTAGTGACTCTTAAACATACAGTATATGTGCCTGTTTGAGAATAAGTTTTAATAGGTGTTCTGTTATCGCTTCCGGTATTATCACCAAAGGTCCAGATATATCTGAAATTGGTATCATTTAAAGCTGAAGTAAAATAGAATTTTTTGCCGTTTGAAACATCTTTTGTAAACGTAAAATTGGCATTACATCCAGTAGTTTGGTTTTGGATAAAAATAGTATCACAAAACGAAGAAGTACAAGAGCTATCTGATTTAATCATTGTAAGACAGACTCTGAAAGCACCTGGAGTTGAATAAGTTTTGCTTGGTGTTGCTTGTGAACTGCTGGTTCCATCGCCAAAATTCCAGTAGTAGAAATTATTTCCGGCACTTGAGTTATTTGTAAAACTTACCGTTCTGGTAGTAGCATTTATACTAGCTGTAAATGCTGCCGTACAATTCTGAGCAAAACTGTTATTCAGTCCTGAAAGAATCAAAATCAAACTTAGGTAAAAGATTTTTTTCATGGTTGTATCCTTGTTTACTACTTGGTACGTTGGGGCGCAGTAAATCGTTGGTAAAACACGAAAATAAGCTTTATTAGCTTGATTATGAAGTGGAAAATTAATTAGAGTTCTTGACCTTAATCAATTTTGTTCGAGGAATAGTCCTCTTTAAATACGATTAAACGACAAGCTAAGGCTCAAAATAAAAGCCCTTGTCTTTTAATCCCTCATAGATTTTTTTATTAAACTTATACAAGCGAGCTGCTCTGTGAGAAACACCTTGTTGTTTTTGATTGAGCTCGGTGAGGAATCCGTAACTCAATATTTTTTTTCTGAAATTCCTTTTGTCGATGTCTTTACGAAGAATGACTTCATAAATATGTTGTAATTGGGTCAAACTGAATTTTTCGGGAAGTAATTCGAAACCAATAGGAATATATCTAATACGATTTGTTAATCGGCGTAATGCCATTTCGATAATTTCTTTGTGATCGAAAGCCAGTTCCGGTAAATCATAAGCAGGCCACCAAAGCGCTTTACTTGCAAAAGTTGTTACAGGATGAATACCATTTGTAGTACTTTTTATTAGTGCATAATATGCAATGGTAATAACTCTTCCTTGTGGGTGTCGGTCTGGTTTTCCAAAAGCATGTAATTGCTCCATGAAAACATTTTCCAAGCCTGTTAAATCATGCAAAATTCGTCCGGCAGCATCGTCTAAATTTTCCTTGTCTTGAGCCAGGTTCCCTGGAATAGCTTTCCATAATTTGAAAGGTTCTTCATTTCTTTCAATTAAAAGAACCTTCAATTCGCCTTCATCAAAGCCAAAAATCACACAATCCACCGAAAAATCAGAATGTAATTTAGGTAATGTTTTTTTTGGCATGAATATTTTTATTGAAGGGGTTTGAAATATAAAAAAACATAATTGCAGGAATGAACCTGCAATTATGTTTAAAAAATGAAATTAGTTTTTGATTACTTTTTTGGTACTGATTGCACCATTAGCGTTTTCAATAACCAACATGTAAATGCCAGCAGGAACTGAACTCATATCGATAGTTCCGTTTGCATTGATTTCAGTATTGATAACTTCTTTTCCTACTAAGTTAATTACTTTAACTGAAGCAGAAGTTTGGATTCCGTTTACATAAACTAAACCTGTAGTTGGGTTAGGGAATACACTTACTTCTTCTTTGCTGATTGCATTGATACCAGTAGGCATTTCAGGATTAGGATTGTTGTTTACTCTGATTTCATCAAAATAGATATAAACTGAATCATCTTGAGTCAATGGATCTTCGAAATCAGGCATGAAAGCTAGAATCGGATAAGTACCTGTTTTGCTAGTGAAATCATAAACCATATCAACCCACATGTTAGTAGCTGGTTGAGCAGCAGTACTAGGAGCTTCTAAAGTACCTGCAGCACCACCTTCTAATTTTAATTTAATAGGAGAGATTCTTCCTTTCCAAACTTTAACGTGTACATATTTATTTACAGTTACATCAGCAGAAGGATTACCGTCGCTTCTGTTAGCCCAGAAACCACCCCAAGGCATTCCACCTTGATTTTTACCTCTTCTTAAGAATCTCATTACTTTTTCAGATTGGTTGATGCCTGTTTTGCTAGGATTGTTAATGATTTGGAAACTTACGCTTACATTGTGTTTGTTAGGATCATCCCATTCACCATTACCCATTACGTTTAAGTTGTAACCATTTGTAGTTCCATCTTCGCAATCCAATAACATTCCATCTCCAAAAGGTTTGAAAGTTTCAGGCATTGAATCAGCACTTACTCTGATATCATCAATGTAAATGATAGAAGAATCAGCTTTAGTGAAAGGATCTTCAAAATCAGGCATACAAACGATAGTAGCACAAGTTCCTGTTTTGTTAGAGTAATTGAATACCATATCAACCCATTTACCTGTTTCAGTTTGTGGACTCATGCTGGCAACTTCAACTGTTCCGGTAGTACCACCTTCGATTTTGAATTTAACAGGTGATGTTCTTCCTTTCCATACTTTTACGTGAACGTATTTGTTTACAGTAAAGTCAAAAGCAGGTTTGCCATCTCCACGGTTTGTCCAGAAACCACCCCATGGCATACCACCTTGAGCTGTTCCTCTGCGCACAAAACGTAATACTTTGTCAGATTTGTTGATACCGGATTTGTCAGGATTGTTGATGACCATAAAAGTTTCTTCTACAGCATGTTTACCTTTATCATCCCAATCTCCATTACCCATAACGTTTAAGTTGAAACCACCTGTAGTTCCATCCTCAAAATTCATAGCCATAGTTGGAATAGGCATAGCTACTTCAGGCATAGAATCATTGTTAACTCTCATATCATCAAAATAGATAATAGTTGAATCTGTTAAAGTTAATGGATCTTGAAAATCAGGCATAAAAGCAATGATTGGATATTTTCCAGTTTTTGATGTGAAATCAAAAACAACATCCACC
>JBIPMI010000079.1:0-10271 GCA_044369215.1 Bacteroidia bacterium
TTCAAGTACCCTCTCAATTCTTCTACGAGTGGTTGGAAGAACATTATGTGAATTTATTGAAGAAGACTCTTAAACAAGAATTAGGAGTTGGTGCAAGATTAGAGTACAATATTATTGTAGAGAATGGAACGAGTTCATCCTCTCCTTATGTTGTGAATCTTCCCGGAAGTAGCTCTCAAAAGGGTGAGCCTCAACAAGCAGGTCAGGGTTTAAATTTAAATCCCGGAATCAAGAATCCGTTTATCATCCCCGGTATTAAAAAGGTAAACATTGAAAGTAATTTAAATACAGGTTTAACTTTTGATAATTTTATTGAAGGTGATTGTAACCGTTTGGCTCGTAGCGCGGGTTTAGCTGTTGCAAATAAACCGGGTGGAACATCTTTTAATCCTTTGATGGTTTTCTCAGAAACCGGATTAGGTAAAACACATTTGGTTCATGCTATCGGTAATCTAATCAAACAAAATAGCAAAAACAAAATAGTATTGTATGTGCCGGTTGAAAAATTCATCAACCAGTTTGTAGATGCAATCAGAAATAACTCAAGTCAGGATTTTATTAACTACTACCAACAAGTAGATGTTTTAATAGTTGATGATGTTCAGTTCCTTGAAAACAAACAAAAGACTCAGGAAATATTTTTTACTATTTTCAACCATTTACATCAACAGGGTAAACAAATCATTTTAACAAGTGATCGTGCTCCTAAAGATTTAAAAGGTATGGATGAGCGTTTGTTAAGTCGTTTCAAATGGGGCTTATCTGCAGATTTACAGGTTCCTGATTTTGAAACACGTTTGGCCATCTTAGAACATATGATGTACAACGATGGAATTACTTTACATCGTGAAGTTGTTGAATATGTTTCGCATAATATCAATACCAATGTGCGTGAATTACAAGGTGCTTTAGTTAGTTTATTAGCTCAGGCAAGCTTGAATAAGAAAGAAGTAAACCTTGATTTGGCTAAACAAATCCTGAAAAACTTTGTAAAAAACAATACCAGAGAAATTTCTATCGAGTACATTCAAAAATTAGTTTGCGATTATTTCACCATTCCTGTTGAACAAGTGAAATCAAAAACCCGTAAACGTGAAATCGTACAGGCTCGTCAGATTTCGATGTATTACGCGAAAGATTTAACCAAATCTTCTCTTAAAACAATTGGTATGCATTTTGGCGGAAGAGATCATTCAACTGTTATTCATGCTTGTCAAACTGTTAACGACCTTATGGAAACCGATAAAAAATTCAAAGCCGATATCGATGAAATTGGCAAAAGAATTAAAATGAACTTAGTATAAAAATAAAGCCTCGCTATGCGGGGCTTTTTTATAAGAAAAATAATGATTGTATCGATTATAGTTGCTGCTGCTGAAAACAATGCGATTGGAAAAAACAACCAATTACTTTGTCATTTGCCTAAAGATTTAAAATACTTCAAGTCCATCACCAAAGGACATGCTATCCTCATGGGAAGAAAAACCTATGAGTCGATTGGAAGACCTTTACCTGAACGAAGAAACATGGTTTTAAGTCGTGGTGATTTTAAAGCCGATGGTACAGAAACATTTTCTAATTTAGGTGATGCTTTGTCATCTGCTGCAGCTTCCAGCGAAACTGAACTTTTTATCATTGGTGGTGATACCATTTACCAGCAAGCATTGGCATTAACAAATCGAATATATTTAACACGAATTCATCACCAATTCGAAGCTGATGCATGGTTTCCGGCATTGGATGAAAAGGAGTGGAATTTGGTGTTTTCAGAATTCCATGAAGCTGATGAAAAAAATGCTTACGATTTTACTTTTCAAACTTATGAAAGGTTCAGTATCTAAAACCTAAATTTGTAAACTCAAACGGTTTTCCGATAAACATACTTTATGAATATTCTTTTAATTGGTTCAGGTGGCAGAGAACATGCTTTTGCCGAACAATTGTCGAAAAGTTCTCATTGCTCTCAACTATACATTATGCCTGGTAATGCCGGAACTGCTCAACTTGGAAAAAATATAACAATCAATCCAAATGATTTTCCTGCTGTTGCTGAATTTTGTATCAGTCATGATATCAAATTATTGGTTGTGGGTCCTGAAGAGCCATTGGTGAGAGGAATCAGAGATTATTTTGAGGCCGATGAAAAACTGGCTCAAATAGCATTTGTTGGTCCCGGACAAGCTGGTGCTATTATGGAAGGTAGTAAAGACTGGAGTAAAGCTTTCATGTTGAAGTATGGTGTTCCAACAGCTGCATACCAAACCTTTACAGCTGAAACCATAACTGATGGAATTGAATATGTAAAGAAACACAGTTTGCCTGTTGTTTTAAAAGCAGATGGACTTGCAGCTGGAAAAGGTGTTTTGATTTGTCAGACACATGTAGAAGCCGTAGAAGAACTTAGTGCCATGATTGCTAATAAAAAGTTTGGTGATGCTAGCAAAAAGGTGGTGATAGAAGAATTCATGAACGGAATTGAATGTTCTGTTTTTGTTTTGATGGATGGAAATCATTATGTGATTCTTCCTGTTGCCAAAGATTACAAAAGAATAGGAGAGGGGGAAACCGGATTGAATACAGGTGGTATGGGAGCAATTTCTCCGGTGCCATTTGCGGATGATGTATTCATGCAAAAAGTAAAAGAACGTATTGTTGAACCTACAGTTTTTGGTTTAAACCAGGAAGGAATTTCATATAAAGGTTTTGTTTTTGTTGGGTTGATGGCGGTAAACAATGAACCATTTGTAATTGAATACAATTGCAGAATGGGTGATCCGGAAACAGAAGCGGTATTGCCAAGAATTCAAAATGATTTTGTTGAATTGATGATGGCAACTTCCAATGGTAATTTAAATGAAGTTGAATTGATAATCGATCCAAGAGCAGCTGCTACGATCATGTTGGTTTCTAAAGGTTATCCTGAGGATTACGAAAAAGGATTTGTAATGAGCAATTTCGAAGAAGCATCAGGAAGTAAACTGTACCATGCGGGAACCAAAATTTCTGAAAACAACGAGATTCTAAGCAATGGGGGAAGGGTTTTAGCCATTACTAGTTTAGCAGATACCATTCAGGAAGCAGTAAAAATTTCCAGAGAAAACGCTGAGAAAATTGAATTCAAAAACAAATATTACAGAAGAGATATTGGGTTTGAGTTTATGTAGGAATTAAATAAAATTTGTACCAGGTTATTTCAAAATTCTTTACAGAAATCTCTGAAAATTATTTCTCCAATATTTTTTTAAATAAATCCATTTGTCATCATTTTTTTTAATTTGTTCATCGTAATTAAAGTTTTTTATAAGTTGATTATTTACTGAATCTTTCACTTTTAAAACTTTAATTGTCTTTTGGTAAGTTTCTGATTCATTTTCACATGATTCTGCTTCCATACGGGCTAAATGAACAATTTCAAAATTTTCAATTTTAAATAAATCACTGATCCAATTTAAATCAGTACAGCCAACTGCTTGATATGAATAGTAGAGATTGGGTTTGATTTGAATGGCATCGGGGAAATCAGAGTAATTTCGAATCTCTTTATACTTTAATTGAATGGTATCAAACAAATACAATGAGTAAGAACTTTTATTGCCTATATAATCAATCAAAATATCAGGATATTTATCAGAATTGAAATCGGGAAATTTAATATAGGCTAAGCCATTTTTTTCAATTGTATCAATGTCAAAATTTCTATTGTTTAAAATTGAGCTTATGATTATAAAGTCGCCATTTAAATCTATAGTTTTAATCAATAATTTTCCTTGTTTTAAATTCCATATAGTATCAGTTTGGAAATTTTGAGCATTGCTTGATGTCAATATAAAACTTAATATTAGCAAGAGATTAAACTTCAACATAATCAAAGAGATTTAATTTGAATTTAGAATTTTTCTATAAAAAAAACCGAATGAAATTTTCATCCGGCTTTTTAAAAGAATCTTATTTGTTATTTCTTTTTTGCTTTCGGCGCTACATAATCCGGCATCGCTTTGATATCGGCTTGTAAGTTTTCGTTGTTTTTTATGTAAGCATCATCACCATCAGCTTTAGCCAATTCCATTGATTTGGCTGATGATTCCATTGCTCCTGCATAGTTTTTCATGTCTTTTTGAATTTTAGCTTTTAATAACCAAACCCAATATGCTTTAGGATTTGCTTCAATAGCTTTGTTCACCCATGTTAATGCTTGGTTTAAATCTTTGTGGTTTTCATAGTAGTAATTGGCTGCACCAAAATAAGGTCTGGTATCTTTTGCCATTACTGTTTCAATTTGTTTGCTGATTTTAGCATCATAATCAGCAGTGATGTCTAAAGAAACAATTGTTTGTTCCCATTTGATGTTCAATCTGCACTCATTCAAACGCATATTGTTCAATTCAATGGTAAATGTTTCTGTATAATCTTTGGTTGCTCCAACTTTTACATTTACTCTTACAACATCGTTTTCTTGTTTGTATGCATCAGGACTAGTTACATCTAAATCTTTGGTGATAATAACAACCCACTCGTTTTCTCCTGGGATGCTCAATAAACCATATTTTCCGGATTTTACTTCTGTGCCGTTAACTTTTACATCTTCATGGAACTGAATAGTGGTTGCGCCGTTAGCTCCGGTTCTCCAAACTTTACCAAATGGTACTACGTTTCCAAATACTTTTCTTCCCTTTGCACTTGGTCTTGAATAAGATAATTCAATTTTAGTTGTAGCAAAGTTTTGGCTAATGGTTGCTGTTGGACTTGGTTGAGGAAATGGAATGCTTTGCGATTGTGCTTGAGTGAATAACAAGGCACAAGCTGCAACGAGTAATAATTTACGCATCATATTGTTTTAATTTTTGAGCACGCAATTTGAAGGTTTATGTCCAAAAAACATAATTGTTTCTGTTAAAAAATCTTTCGCTTTTTATGATTTTCAGTTTCTTTTTGCTTTTACTTTGCCCCAAAATAACATTATGTCAGGTTCATTTTTAAAGGATATGAAATCCATTCTGCAAACTCCCATCCAAAAGGGAAAGGATGTTTGGATTGCCGATACAGCCCGTGTTTTTGGTAAAGTAATTTTGGGTGATGAGGCATCCGTTTGGTTTTCTGCGGTGCTACGCGGCGATTCCGACCTCATAAAAATTGGAGACAGAAGCAATATTCAGGAATCCGCTGTAGTTCATGTCGACCCGGGTTTTCCAACAACCATTGGAAACGATTGTATCATTGGTCATGGAGCCATAGTGCACGGCGCTACTTTAGGAAACAATGTTTTGGTGGGAATGCACGCTACTGTATTAAACGGAGCACAAATTGGTAATTTCTGCATCATTGGCGCACATGCTTTGGTAACCGAAGGAACTATTATTCCCGATTATTCCATTGTTATGGGAGCTCCTGCTAAAGTGGTAAAACAAATGAGCGATTCACATGTTGAAAAAATAAAGCGTAATGCGCAGGCTTATGCCGACTTAAGCAAAGAATACATCAAACATTACGGAAACAATTCATAATATGAATTCCAATAAATCTTCCTATCACCAAATGAAATCACCACATTTAATCATAATTGGCGGTGGTTTTGCAGGTATCGAAATGCTCAAACAATTAAACGGTTTGCCCATTAAAGTAACCCTGCTCGATAAAAACAATTACCATACTTTCCAACCTTTGTTGTACCAGATTGCCTCAGGTGGTTTGGGTCCTGATGCCATTGCATATCCTCTAAGGAAAATCGTTGGCAAGATTCCCAATATTGCTTTCAGAATGGCAGAAGTGCAATCCATCGATACCAAATTAAATAAAGTGTTTACTGATATTGGTGAATTTTCTTACGATTACTTATGTATTGCAACAGGTTCTGCTACCAATTTTTTTGGTAATATAAACATACAGCAATATGCCATGGAACTTAAATCAATTCCTCAGGCATTGGATTTAAGAAGTAAAATTCTTCAGGAATTCGAAAAGGCAGTTTCACAAACAGAAAGTGGTCAGATAGAACGCATTTTAAATTTTGTTGTTGTAGGCGGAGGGCCAACGGGAGTAGAAACTGCGGGTGCAATAGCCGAAATCAAAAATAATGTCTTGCCTTCAGACTATTCAGAAATCAATATGAACTTCATGAAGATTCATCTCATTGAAGCATCAGATAGAATACTCGCTGCCATGTCGGAAATTTCTTCTGAAAAGGCAACCGCTTTTTTGAAGAATCTGGGAGTGGAAGTACATCTTAAAACACAAGTAAAAGATTTTACCGGAACTGAATTATTGTTGGGTGATGGAAGCACCATCCAAACAGAAACTGTTATTTGGGCTGCCGGAGTAAAAGGTGAATTTCCTCAAGGAATTGAAGCTAATTCAGTAGGCAGAGGCAATCGCATACTGGTTGATGAATTCAGCAGGATCAAAGGATTAGACAATGTGTTTGCTGTTGGTGATGTAGCAATGATGACACATGAAGAAAAATTTCCAAACGGACATCCTATGGTGGCACCGGTTGCGGTTCAACAAGCCAATTTATTGGTAAAGAATTTGCAGGCAATCATCAACGGAAAAGAAACAAAAACCTTTACCTATTTCGATAAAGGCAGCATGGCAACAGTTGGCCGACATAGAGCTGTATTTGAATCATTCGGTATCAAAATGCAAGGCATCATAGCCTGGTTAGGCTGGATGTTTTTACACCTCATGTTATTGGTTGGTTTTAGAAACCGATTGGTAGTATTTGTAAACTGGCTTTGGAATTATGTATCCTACCAAAGAGCCATCAGAATTATAACAAGGCCTTATAAAGGGAAGAATTGAAAATTTCTTAATAGCCCTGCGGCTTCAGCCCGGTGCTATTAAATAATTAAACATCCCATTGAAATCTTGCTGATTTCTCACTAGCACCGCTGCTTCAGCCCTGTGAAATTGAGAAATAAATACTGATTGTTTCTCAAATGATTTTAGCTAAAATTAACACATGTGAAACAAATGATATTTTAATTCAAACGATAAAGAAATTGATATTTTATTGAATATTTACAAGGACTTTAAATAGCAAATATTTATTCCTACCAGTGGTAAATATCTTAGTTAATAAATTACTTAGAAAGTTGATCGATATCGTCAAGGTCTCTTAGTCTGCCGGATTCTTTTTTATTTTTCAGGAGGTCGTTATACCCAATAAAGTTAACAAGAAGGTCTTCGATTTCTACTTGAGTTTTATTTTGAAAACAATCATTAAAAGTTACACCATCAATTTGAGTTAGAAGGTCAATTCTTAATGGTGGATAGCCTAATTGAATAATGTTACCTTCTTTAATGAAATCATCCTCTTTTAATCCAAATGAAGAAAAGCCAAATTGATTAATACAAATTAAAATTTTACTAGCATTTTCTTTGGTTGGATTTAACCAAATATCTAGGTCTCCAGTATACCGTGGATGTCCATGAACGCCAACAGCATAGCCGCCTAATATTAGGTATTCAGCTTTATTTTTGATTAATAATTCTACAAACTCTTTGAAGTCTTGGTTGAACATCCTTTTTTAAACTTAAATATTGTTGTCGAAGTATTTCAATTGTTTCTAATCGCTCTTTTACGCTCCTAGCAGACCAATAGGAGAAGTCGGAACTTTTTTCCTTTAAGGATGTAATTTTAAGAACCTTTTCCATATTCCAAATTTAATAAAATTTACGTTTATTTAATTAAAAATCTATATGGAATTTTATGAATTAAAATAAAAAAATCCCAACGAAATCTTGGTGATTTCTCAATTGCACCGTGGCTTCAGCCCGGTGAAATTGAGAAATATTTATTGAATGTTTCTCACAATCTTAATTCTTCATCCAAATAGCAAATAAGAAATTAATCCTGCCGATTCTTGGCTCACATCAATTCTTCTCCTCTGTACAATTGAAAAATATAAATCCAAATTAAATTTTGCTGATTTCTCAATTGCACTGTGGCTTCAGCCCGGTGAAATTGAGAAATAAATACTGATTGTTTCTCTCAATAAATCAATCCTCATCCAAATTCAAAATTAGTTTCTAATGAATCCATTCTTTTTACTGTAGATGGAATGAATCAAATCCATTACATTTTTTGTCAAAGGACAAACAACTCCCTCTTTTCTCCAAGTTTTTCTTATTTTCGCTTTTCATGCTTATTTCAATTATAAGAATCATTTTATGAAAGCTAAATTATTTACCTTCCTTTTTCTTTTTACAAGTTTGATGGCTTTTGCACAAAAGCCTGAAATCAAAAGAATCGATCCTCCTTTTTGGTGGAATAACCTCAATACCCGTAACCTGCAACTTTGTGTGTATGGAACCAACGTAGCGGCTTTTGATGTGAAACTTAAAACTTCAGATGTCAGCATCAACAGAATTGAAAAGGTTGAAAATGTAAATTACTTGTTTGTGTATTTGGACTTAGGAAAATTCTCAGGTAATGAAATTTTAATCGATTTTATTTTTGAAGGAAAAGCCAAAACTACCAGGTATAAACTTCAAACATTACAGAAAAATATCGACAATATAAATGCAAAGGATTTTGTTTATTTGGCTTTCCCAGACCGTTTTGCAAATGGTGATCCGAAGAATGATGCCATTCCAACTTTAAATGAAAAGACTTGTTATCGCGATACCTTAGGTGCTCGTCATGGAGGCGATTTAAAAGGTGTTTTAGATCATGTAGATTACTTACAAGATTTAGGTGTGACTGCACTTTGGTTGAATCCAACTTTAATCAACGACCAACCTGCATATAGTTACCATGGTTATGCATTAACCGATCATTACCGCACCGATCCTCGTATTGGCTCTAATGAACAATATAAACAATTGGGTGATGTTTTGGCTTCAAAGAAAATGAAACTGATTATGGATTTGGTTCCTAATCACGTTGGAAGTAAACATTGGATGGTATTGGATATGCCTGAAAAATCATGGTTAAACCAATGGCCAGAATTCACCAGAACCAATTACAGAGCCACTACTCATTTCGACCCTTATGCAAGTGAATACGATAAAAAGAAAATGGTGAATGGCTGGTTTGATGGTCATATGCCCGACTTAAACCAAACCAATCCGAGATTGGCAGATTACCTCATGCAAAGTTATTTGTGGTGGATTAATTATGCAGGAATCGATGGATTCAGAATTGATACTTACAGCTATGATGATTATGGTTTCATGGGTAAATGTATGGCTTATATTGAAAACGAGTACCCAGGATTTTGGAGCACTGGTGAAGTATGGGAGCAAGGTGGAGTTTTACACATGGCAGCCTTTACTAAAAACAACAATTTTAAAAAATCTCCAGAAGGCTCTTATTTAACAAGTGCCAAAGATTTTCATTTATACTGGGGAATTTTAGAAGCATTAAATGTAAAACCTAAATGGGATTCTGGATTGGCCAGAATTTATTATGTATTATCAAATGATGGATTGTATGATAAACCTGAATTGAATTTAACCTTCATTGATAACCATGATGTAAACCGATTCTTTACAGACATCAACCAAGATTTTGCTAAATGGAAAATGGGATTAGGATTGTTGATGACAACCAGAGGAATTCCAAGTATTTATTATGGAACTGAAGTATTGTTCACCAATCCATTGCCAAGAATCAATGATGGACAAATCAGACAAGATTTTCCGGGAGGATGGCCGGGTGATAAGGTGAATAAATTTACTGCAAACGGAAGAACATCTCAAGAAAATGAAGCCTTTGATTATATTAAAAAGTTAGCAGGATTAAGAAAAGAATTTTCTGCATTAACAACAGGAAAATTAATGCAGTTTACACCAGAGGGGAATTATTATGTGTATTTCAGATACGATGAAACTGCCACATTTATGGTGATATTAAACAGAGGAACCGAAACACTAAAATTGGATACCAAAAGATTTGCAGAACGTATGCAAGGCTTTACAGGTGGAGAAGACCATGCCAACGGCGATGTGTTGAGTAACCTCTCTACCATTTCTGTTGAACCCAATTCAATTAGAATTATTGAACTGCAGAAATAGATTTATATAGAATAAATTATTGGTTCAAAATCCTCGTCTTAAACTAATAGACGGGGATTTTTTTATTTATTGAGTTGAAAGAATGCAATGCAATTTTTTATTGGAGATCTGCTTTCCGGCTAAAATAGATTGAAGTTTATAAACCAAAGCCATTCCTGATAAATCCCAAATCCCAAATCCCAAATCCCAAATCCCCAATCCCCAATCCCCCATCCCCAATCCCAAATCCCAAATCCCAAATCCCAAATCGAAAATCT
>JBIPMI010000357.1:0-3038 GCA_044369215.1 Bacteroidia bacterium
AGCAAGCGGAAAATCCAAAAGGCGGCTTGGCGCTCAAGGCCTTGCAGATTGCATCAGCACGCGCTTCCGATGATGCGAGATTCGTTGTTAGCTACACTATTGCTTCTTCGAATTTGATTAAATCTCGTTTTAAATAGCATTTTGTTATTGATGAAAGATTCAGATAATTTCTTGTTACAAGTACGATTTTAGTTCAAGCATAATTCCTTGTTATAATCCTTACTTTTTGGAAAAAAAGTAAGCAAAAGCCTTTCATCATCGAAGGCGGTTTTTGAGGCTTCTCACAACTAGCGGCTGACATCTGGCCTGCGATTCTGTTGCTATTAAAATTGGTTTTCAAAATAGGTGTAGTCAACCCAGAATTAATTACGCCCATTCAGGGCTTGAGGGAGTGCGAGATTGTTTTATCTAACGAATTACACCCCTTCAGGGCTTAGAGATTCGTTTCAATATACATTGTTTGATACTGATTAAATTTCTTTAGGTATGTATGCGTTTCCGATACCCAAATTGAAAGCCAATAAAAAACATCAAATGGCCAATGTTAGAAAGACAATTTTCAACTACTAAAATTAAAAGCCAGTTGCCTTTTTTGAAAGCAAATAGCCAACTTTAGAAAGACAATTTCCACCTACTAAAATCAAAAGCAAGGAGCTAGTTGCTAGATACCAGAAGCCGTCTCCTGGCCAATAGCTAAAGCCAACAGCCAACGTCTATTTAACTACCGAGCCCGGTTCAATATCATTCTCTGGACCAACGTTGAATAATTTGCCAAAGTCGTTTCCAGCCATTAGCAACATACCTTGGGATTCTATTCCTCTGATTTTTCTTGGTGCTAAATTGGCTACAACTGTTACCAATTTACCTACCAATTCTTCTGGTTTATAATACTCAGCTATGCCCGATAAGATGGTTCTTTTTTCAAAGCCTAAATCAACAGTTAACTTCAATAATTTATCAGCTTTAGGAACTCTTTCTGCTTCTAATACTTTTCCTACTCTTAAATCAATTTTCTCAAAATCTTCGTATACAATATCAGATTTCACTTCTTGTAAACTGCTGGCTTTTGGTTGCTCAAGCTGAGCTGCTTTGATGCTGCTCAATCTGTTTAATTGTGTTTCAATCTCCGCATCTTCAACCGGCTTGTATAAAATTTCAGCAGCACCCATTTGTGTTCCACTTGAAATGATTTTAGCCTGGTTCAACAATTCCCATGAAAAATCTTGGAGGTTAATGATGCCTGCTAATTTCTTTGCTGTATGTGGCAAAAACACACCTGCAGATACTGCTAGTTTCGCACAAACCTGAATGGCTGCAAACATGATAGCTTTCACGCTTTGTTCATCGGTTTTAACCAGTTTCCATGGTTCTGTTTCTGCCAAAAATTTATTACCGGCTCTGGCAACATTCATCCATTCAGCCTGAGCATCTCTTAATTTTACCTGTGCTAACAAATCGTTCATTTTCTGCAAACTCGATTCTACATCTCTATCCAGATTCGATTTTGCGAGCACTAATTTCTCATCACTTAAACCCGGATTTTCAGGAACCAATCCGCCATAATATTTCTGAGCTAAAACAGCTACACGATTTACGAAATTCCCGAAAATGCTTACCAATTCACTATTCACCCTAGTTTGGTAATCCTTCCAGGTAAATTCTGAATCTTTGGTTTCAGGAGAAATAGAACTTAATACATATCTTAATTCATCCTGACGTCCCGGGAAATCATTTAAGTATTCATGTAACCAAACAGCCCAGTTTCTACTGGTTGAAATTTTATCTCCCTCTAAATTTAAAAATTCGTTTGCAGGTACATTCACTGGCAAATTGTATTCACCATGTGTCATGAGCATCATTGGGAAAATAATGGCATGAAAAACGATATTGTCTTTTCCTATAAAATGAACCAATGATGACTCATCATTTTGCCAGTAATCTTTCCATTGATCAGGATTTCCCTGTTGTGCAAAATATTCTTTGGTAGCACTGATGTATCCTATTGGTGCATCAAACCAAACATAAAGTACTTTTCCTTCTGCATCGGGTAATGGAACCGGCACACCCCAATCCAAATCGCGGGTCATGGCGCGAGATTGAAGTCCATCGTTTAACCAGCTTGCACATTGACCTTTGATATTACTTTTCCAGTTTTCGAAACGTTTGGTGTATTCCTGAAAATCAGCTGAACCCTGAATTTCACCCATTGGTAAAAACCAGTTTTTTGTTTCTTTTAATACAGGCACATTTCCACTTAAAGCAGAACGCGGATTAATTAAATCTGTAGGACTTAATGAGGTTCCGCATTTTTCACACTGATCGCCGTAAGCATTAGGATTACCGCATCTCGGACAAGTTCCGGTAATGTATCTATCGGCTAAAAACTGATTGGCTTCTTCATCAAAATACTGACGCGTAATTTCTTCTTTGAAAACACCTTTGTCGTATAAATTTTTGAAGAATTCTTGTGCAGTATCATGGTGCGTTTCGGAGCTGGTTCTTCCATAATAAGAAAACTCGATTCCAAAGTTTTTGAACGCATCCTGCATGATACCATGGTATTTGTCTACGACCTGCTGAGGTGTAATTCCTTCTTTTTTTGCTTTGATGGTAATGGGAACGCCATGTTCATCACTTCCACAAATAAAAACCACATCATGGCCCAAAGCTTTTAGGTAACGTACATAAATATCAGCAGGCAAATAACATCCTGCCAAATGTCCAATATGCACCGGACCATTTGCATAGGGCAATGCTGCTGTAACCAGGTATCTTTTAGAATCAGTCATAAGGCTACAAAAATAGGGCATTCAGGGGAATTTATTTTATTCAATCTCTATCTTCGTACTTCAAAGAATTACTTATCATGGAAAAATTCGAAGAAAAACAAAGATTTACGCAATGGTGGTTATGGCTAATTTTACTTGCTGCATGCATCTTTCCATTCATACCCGTTATGATGGGTTTAGATTCTAAAACCGACCAGTGGCTAGGATTATTAGCTATGAGTATTTTGCTTTTCCTGATTGTTGGATTGT
>JBIPMI010000358.1:0-3031 GCA_044369215.1 Bacteroidia bacterium
ATACACGAAAAACAAAATGTCTTTCCCTACAGATGAAGCGGTTTTAAAATCTGTTTACCTTTCCATACGTGAAGCTTCTAAATCATGGACCATGCCAATTAGAAACTGGGGCGAAATATTCAACCAATTTATTATTATGTTTGAAAGCAGAATTAATCCCTAATTTAGTTTACACACTTTTTGGGATGGTGTCAAAAAAGGCGGTTCAAAATTTGAACCGCCTTTTTTATTCATCAATTATCAAATAACAACATCTTAACTTTTATTGAATCAATATTTTTTTGGATGCTTTGATGCTACCATTCATTCTTACCAAATACATCCCGTTTTGAATATCATCTACAACAAAACTATTTCCAGAATTAGCTTGGTGAAACTCTTTTACAACTTCTCCACTTAAATTAAGAATCTGTAATTCTGAAACATCACTTCCCTTAACAAATAAAGTTTTTATTTCGCTGTTATAAGCAATTTCAGGACTCGAATCTAAACTAGACCCTGTTGCTTTGAATACTTTAGAATAGGTAAATTGTCCATCTCTATCTACTTGTTTAATTCTATAATAAGTCTCCTGATTTTCTGAATGATCATCAGAAAAAGAATAATAACGCGCTTTATTCGAATTACCTGCAGCATCTACTTTTGAAATACTTTCAAAGTTTTCAGGATTAAAACCTCTTTCTACTTCAAAATAGGCCGTGTTTATTTCCATTGAAGTAGACCATTTCACAAGGTTTTTACCATTACTATTTTCAGCCGAAAGATCCAACCATTTTACAGGCAAAACATTTACAGAAAATGTTTTGGCAAATACATCATCTCCGCTACTACTACTGTTTGCATCTGTTGCATTTACACAAACATAAAATGTAGCACCACCATTATAAGAGGAAGGTGTAGTAAAATTAAATGTCCAAGTTTTTGTTCCTGTAGCTGTTGCGGTTCCACCTGAAGTATGCTTCATATAGCTTCTATTACCGCTTGTAGAAGTTTGTGTTTGAACTGAATTTGTTACTCCAAATGTCCCCAAACTTCCTGTTGATGAAATTGCAGAACCCGGTAATGCACAAAGCATAAAACCAATTTTATTGCTTGTGCTGCTGGTAAAACTCAATGTCATTGGATAAGTTGTATTTGGCTGCAAAGAACCCAATGAAGTGGTTGTAGTTAAAGTCATCCCACTCCACTCTGTACCTGAAGTAGTTGCTGTTCCATGACATCCACCACATGCAGATTCGCCTGGTGCATTTGTATTTCCAGATGGTGGACCAGATGTATATGTAAAAACTTGTCCTGCCATAAATAGCAGACTTAATAAAAATGTAAATTTAACTTTCTTCATATTAATTGGGTTAGATGGTTATGCCTGATTTCTAAGTAAAAGTAAATTTAATGTATCTACACCTAATTTTCAAAATAAAATTCATCTGATGTCATTTTATAATCAAAAAGTTTTATTAAAATTGGGATAATTTTTGAATAAATTTGAATGATTAATCACAATTAAATGAATAGATTCAAGCTAGTTCCTGCTCTTTTAATACTCGTCGTTTTTGTAAATGCCTGTCAAAACAATTCGTCAACTAAAAAAGAAATATCAAATCAAAACCTGTTTGATTCACTTACTTTTTCTTATGAAGATGAAAAAAAGGATTCGAATTCGTACTTTAAAATGAATTATGTTCTTTTAGATTGTAAAGGATTTGATAAAACAATCAACGATTCAATCAACACCGACTTAAGAAGTTTCATCTTTGAAGTGGAGCCTAGTTTAACAAAGTCACTGCAACAACTAACTGAAGAATCAAAAACCAATTTAGTAAATGAATACCATACTCAGCTAAGTGATTTTCCCGAAAATTATAATGGTTATGACCATGATATCGACCAAAATTATATTTTTAAAAACAATCAATTTATTAGCTTAGAAGTTATTAGATATTCATTTGCAGCTGGTGCACACGGAATGGGATGGACAGAGTATTTACACCATGATTTGAAAACGGGCAAAAAGTTATTCTTAAGTGATTTTATACAATCTCAAAACAAACTAATTGAAATAGCTGAAGTAGAGTTCAGAAAACAAATGAACTTAAAAAAGACAGATAACTTGGAAGAAAATGGATTTTGGTTTACGAACAATAAATTTCACATCAATGAAAATTTTTGCTTTAGGAACGATAGCATAGAATTCTTGTACAACCAATATGAAATTGCACCATTTTCAATGGGACCCATTGGTTTAAAAGTTCCATTGAATGCAATTAAATCAGACCTTAAACAGGAAATGTTTAAATAGAATTAATTCAAAGGCAATTTTCTGATTCGCTTTAATGGTCCACTGCAATAGCTTTCATGGCATTTTACACAGCGACTGATCATTAAATTATAGTATTTCCTTTGTTCCTGTTCGTGAGCAAAAATTGCCTTGTAAGATTCTTGAAACAACCTTGCATTTTCGAAAAACTGAGGCTCCAAAACATTAGGATCAGTAGGTTCAACCAAGTAAAATCTTAAAAAAGGAAAATCAGCTGAATCCAACTTTTCTCCTTTTTCTAATTTTGATTTCATTCTATCCGCATTCTTAACCATTTCACGCATCATTAATGCCATTGGTTTAGGATTATTTGGATCTTTTATAGTTTCGTTTGAACACGAAGCAGAATCTTGCACTAATGAATCTGTTAAAGTTTCCGTTTTAATTTCTGATTTGCTTTCTCCACCATTACAAGCAATAAATACCAAAAAGGTACTAAGCAGTAAAATAACCAATACTAATATTTTTTTCATCGCAGTAAAAAAACAAAAAAGGCATGAGAAAACCTCATGCCTTTGCATTAATATAGAAATTATTATCTTAGAATAACACCACTTGCTTCAAAAGCCAATTCTTTCTTTGGCTCGTTTATCGCTGCAATTTCTTCTTTGGTTTTACCTGCATCTTTAGCATACTCTTGTAAATCAGCAACGCTGGTTTCTTCAATTTTTGCAATTCCTTCTATGATAGCAGTTTTACCAGAAGCATCTTTAG
>JBIPMI010000359.1:0-3029 GCA_044369215.1 Bacteroidia bacterium
AGTAAACTTATCAGTGGTTCGTCCAGCAACAATTGATGTAAGTCCAATTGACAGAAAAGTATGGATTGACTTTAACATGGATGGATTATTTGGAAGTAATGAGATTGTGATGAATGAATCAGGTTCAATGAATTTGAGTAAGAGTATCAATTTCGCAATACCAACTAACCAAAGAATGGGTTCAACCAGAATGAGGGTTGGAGTAACCTATTCACCAACAACGTTAAATCCAAGTGTTACATTCTTAGGAGTATTCAAAGATTTTGTAGTAAATTTTCCTTCTGATTTAGTTCGCCCAACAATTTCAATAATTGGAAATGCTATAATGAGTACCGAAATCAACAAACCATTTGTAGATCCGGGTATTACCGCAAACGATAATATTGAAGGAAACATTAGTTCACGTTACCAAAGAATAGGAGAAGTTAATACATCAGTAGTTGGACCTAATTATTTGAAATATATTGTAAAGGACTACTATGGAAATGTAAGTGATACCATTTACAGAACGGTTTTTGTAATTCTAAATCAAACAGGCCCAACTATTACTTTAAATGGACCAAGTCAGCAATATGTTGAAGTTTATAATAGATACAATGAATTTGGCGCTGTAGCAAAAGATAACCAAAACAATGTAATTCCAAATAATAACATTACAGTAGTTGGGGCTGTAGATACAACTAAATTGGGTGGTTATAATTTAAACTATACTGTTTTGGATGCATTTGGATTCTCTGCAACAGTTAATCGTTTAGTTACAGTTGGTGATACTACCAGACCGGTTATTAATCCTAACTATACTGGAGGTAGAAACTATTACATACATCAGGTTAAAACAGCAATTGATATGGAAAAAGTTGTTTCAGTAACTGATAATTATTGGAAAGGCCTAGTTCCAAATTGGTTGGGAACAGTTGATGTAAACAATGTTGGTAGTTACTTTATCCCATATAATGTAACAGACCTTTCAGGCAATATTGCCAATCAAGTAATGGTTGAAATCAGAGTAACAGATAATATTGCTCCTGTTATTCAATTAAATGGTAACAATCCTTTGAAATGGGAAGTTTACAAACCTTATATTGATCCATTGTACAGTGTAACTGATAATGTTTGGCCAAAAGGTACAATTTCAATTACAATGAAACCTGCAGTAATTCCTGTGAATTCTTTAGGTTCTATAACAAGATGGTACATTGCAACAGATCCATCAGGTAACAAAGATTCAGTAAGCCGTATAATAAATATTGTTGATGAAACTAAACCGGTTGTTAAAATTCTTGGTGGTGAAACAGTAAATATTAACAGATGGTGTGAATTTATTGATCCGGGTGTTGAGTTACAAGATAATTATAACAGTGATGCTGAAATGAGACAACCGGGTAGATTTATACCTACAAGTACTTTGCCATTAATTGAAGGTCAAACAAATAGATGGTTTGCAGATGTACCAGGCTTATTTAGTATGACATATAGAGTAACCGACTTATCAGGAAACCAAAGTGAACCGGCAATCAGGTACATTAATGTTTCAACTGATGCTTGTGTTACTGGTGTAGGTGAAGTTCTTAATATTGATAAATTAATGAGTGTTTATCCTAATCCTAGTTCAGGAATATTTAATTTCAGATTAGTACAGGTTATGGATAATGATGTAAAAATCACCATATCTGATATTCAGGGAAAAGAAGTTGCTACCAAAATTATTAGTGGTAAAAACTTAACTGAAGAAAATTTAGATTTAAGTTCTGCTAATCGTGGTATCTATATCATGAAAGTTGAAACTGGTGCGAAAGTTTATACAATGAAACTTCAATTGAACTAGTAAATAACTTTAATATTCTATGAAGGGTGGAAATTTTAAATTTCCACCCTTTTTTTGTCATTTATTCAAATCTTTAAGCTTTTTTAAAACTATTTTTAATTTAAAATTATTTTACATTAAAAATAGATTAAATCGAATACTTGGTTTAACTTTGATTTATATCATTTGAAGCTTAACAATACCAATATGAATAAAAGACTACTCTTAACTTTTGCACTCATTTCTCTTTTGCCTTTTTGGGGTAAAAGCTTGACTTTGAGTACGGTTCCAACTTTTACAGGCGGTAATGGTTCGACAGGTATTTGTTTTAACGTAACCGCTACCAAAGCAGTTACTATTACTTCTCTAACTAATGCTTTTGCTGCTGGGGCCCATGATGTAAGTATTTGGTATAAAACCTTACCTATCAATGGGACGCCCGGTGCTATTAATGCTCTAAATGGTTGGATACAAGTTGGAACAAATGTTGCAATGACCGGTTCATCTGTAGGTTTAACAGCAGCCGTTGCAACAAATCAGCAAATTCCAATTGTAATGAATGTTGCCATTCCGGCAGGTCAGACTTATGGTTTTTGTATCATCTCTTCAAATACAGTTATTTATACAACCTATGCAACGACAATGCCCGCTACGGTTTCAAATTCTGATATCATAATTAATGTGGGTCCAAATGTTGGATATGGAGGAAATCCACCAACAATTGCAACAAGAAGTTTTTGTGGTGCAGTAGATTATAATTTGGTTGGTAGTTCTAATCAATTATTGACTCCAATTGCCGGTATTTATCCAAGCTTGGCAACGCCAAATTATGTTACAGGAATGGATACTGTTTGGTTGAATAGTCCTCAAAAATTGGTAAGCACTAGCACAAATGCAAAAAGAAGTTTCTGGGATTTACCTGATGAAACATTTTTGGAACCCGGTTATTCGCGTTCTAATGTTCGTTATTCATCCCAAACTTATATTGATACCGCTAAATACAACCAAAGTTTTACTTATAATTTCAAGAGAAGAGGTTTTTGGCCCGTAAGACTTTTAGCTATAAATGGTACACCAAATTTTATTGATACCCTTAGAGATAGTACAGTTAGATATATCTATGTAGATACACCGGGCACAGCTCCTGTAAGTAACTTCTTCACACCACGTCGTAAAATCGGATTTGGTGAGTATACACCCTTTGTAGATTTATCAGATAAAGGTC
>JBIPMI010000360.1:0-3024 GCA_044369215.1 Bacteroidia bacterium
TCTGAAACCGGATCAGTGGGAATGGTATTCCATCTGCTTTGTAAACTTCTGATATTGGAAATGATTTTAGCAACTGCATTTGTTTGCCCAGCTTCTAATACAGCTCCGCTAAAATTTTGGACATTGTTTCTTAAAGTCGGAAATTCAACTGCAAAGTTATTGTCAATCTGGCCTCCACTTGCTCTCAAAGTATAATTTCCCTGAACATCTTTAACTGCGTTTGAAGCATTGGTTACAATTTTATACCTAAAATCCACCACTACATCATTCATATCATAATCGCCATAATAAGGCCATAAATCTTCAAATGAAACCGAAGCCGATGTATTAATTGAAGGATAATAATTGTTAAAAGCACGAGCTGCATCTGTTGGATATTCATCATCAACATCTTTTACTCCATCACCATCAGTATCATCTGCCGGAGGCAAGACTGCAATATCATCATCAGAAATAGCATCTAATGGATTAGCCGTTGTGTAAAACAAAACATCGTTAAAGTCATGGTCGCAACCGCTAGCAGTTCTTATAATGTCTTCAAATCCCATGATATAACGCTGACCAACATTATCAAACAACATAACCATATGTTGCCTGATTGACGGATTTGGTTCAGGATTGAAATTTTTGTTTCCATATAAAAACCAGTTACCTGCCCCAATTGTGCCTGTATTGATATCATATCCATGAGAAATGATTCCATATTCAATTACTGTATCAGCACCAAAAGTTCCAATATAAACTTTATCCCCGGTTAGGAGACCACCATTAGAATTTTTTAAAGATGCATTTGGGAAAATCAAAAACAAAGTATCAATTGCTGCTGTAGTTGCCGGAGGATTGTTTTTATTATAACGGTAGTAAAATAATGTATTTCTGAAGCCGGCACCTTCTGTTACAAAAGTTACAAAAACATCAGCGCGTTTGGTTAAAACAATGGTTCTTTTAGTAATACTATCATTTAATAATTCAGGATGTGTAGTTGGAACTGCTACCCTTGAAGGTAACATCGACCAAATATCATTTACTAATTGATTTGGCACTGCATCTCTTGGTGATAACAAATTATTTGGAACGCCATCTGCATTCCAGGTTGGCACCATTTTATTCGATATTTTCGATAAATTCTTTTGTAATCGAACACCTGAAAAATTAAATATAGGATTCTTTGTTTCTAACTTTAGCGGAGCACTTCCACCTAAAACCAAATTGATATTGTTGTTATTTAGGTTGATGATTAGATTTTCAGGAATGCCTAAAAATGAAGTATTCAGAACCAAACTTGAATATTTTGAAGCAATTTTTAGAGGAAAAGAGATATTTCCATCCAATCCTGATAGACCTTTAAATAAACGTTTTCCTCCATTTTCAGGCAAATCCGTCCAAAGCTCTACGATTTGTCTTCCGGCAGATTGGTCTCTGGCATTTAGAATTTTAAATTGAAAAGAATAGTCATTTGAACTTTCGTAACGAAAACCATCAGGCACTTTCATTTCAAAAATGGAACTAACAGAATTTATAACATTTGAATCATCTGATTTTGGCATTTCTCTTTTACAAGAAAAGAACAAAACAAGAATTGCTAAAAACAATAGCTTTTTCATAATCGTGAATTAAAAAATCATCAATAGAAACAATAATTTCTATCAATTAATGAGTAAAATTTGAAACAAATATACGACTTATTTAAAATCATTTTAATCTAAATTCTATCTGTTTCCTTGATAAAAGTCAATATAAGGTTAAAAAGATGGACACAATTCAACAAAAAATGGGATATCTTTTGGACATCCCATTTAATTAAAACAAAATCAAATCACAATTAATAAATATTTGCTGCAATTCTGTAACCTGAGGTATTTGTGTACCAGTTACCAAATGAACTTCCTCCGCTTGTAACCCAAGTTGCAAACTTTGTATAGGCTGTATTGATATCAGCTTTTTCTACTGGATAATCGAAACTTGCAGGGATATTGATTGCCCATGGAAATCTGCCATTGTTTGATACATAAGTATCACCGGTGCTGATGTTTGAACCATCTCTTCCTGTTGTAAACAATGAACCATTTGCTAAATCTGTTGGTAGTTTTCCAGGTAAATGAATTTCATATCCTCTGCCAAAACCAGCCGTGCCATTCCAAATAAATGGGTTGTAAGCTCCTAATCCGAATGTTGCTAAACTTGGACCATCTGTTATATTAAACGATACTGTAAATGTTGTAGCAGGAGTTGTACTTGCTGATGGAACTGTATTCCATGCACTTGCAGTTTGACGCATATCATTAAAGATTACCAATACTGCTTTTGTTTGTCCGGCTTCTAATGTTGCTCCATTTACACCACTTACTTTGTTTCTATCAACTGGGAATTGAACTGCAAATCCATTTTTGAATGAACCACCTGTTGCTCTTAATACATAAGTTGCTTCAACTCTTACTACATTATTGGCTGCATTTGTAACCACATTATAGCTATAAGTTACAACCACATCATTCATATCATAATCACCTGTAAATGGCCACTGGTCTTCGAATGCTAAAGTTCCGGTTGGTACTGCATTACAAAATGCTTTATTAGGATCTGAAGGATAACAATCACTAGCATCAATTACTCCATCTCCGTCTGTATCAGGATTAGGATTTGGAGCTGTTCCGTTTCCTTCAGGATTACATGCTGTTGTTGCAATATATAATCCACAAGCTTGAGTTGCACCATTTCCAATTGTACCGTTATTGGTTTCAATTCCATCTAAATCGCAATATTGAATTAAGTGAGTTACTGAACCACCACCGTTGATTCTTGTATCATCTAAAACTTTTACTAAAGAAGTAGCTACATATCCTTTAATCAAACCATTGATAATAATATCTTTTGTTCTAAACATAGCTCCATTATACATGCCTAATTCTGCACCACCATTAATTTTCGTCTCATCATCAACTCTGATGTATGAATAGTTTCTTACTGTATTGTTGTTATGGAATTCTTTCTTCACCCACAATTTACAATTATTGATAAATAAAC
>JBIPMI010000361.1:0-3015 GCA_044369215.1 Bacteroidia bacterium
ATTTGTAAATCGTATTGATCTATTGGCTAAAATGCTTGAACAAACAAAAGAGTTCAAAACCATTTTAAGCGAAGACAATACATTTCCTTCAGAAAATTATTACGATATCAGTATTGCTTTAGCCAAAGCCAGAATTGAAGGAATTTGGTTACTAGAGGAAGAATTACACCAAATGAAACTGGTGCTGATGTCTTTTCTTCAAATCACTAAATTTTTGAGAGAAAGAGGTGGTAAATATCCTCAACTTGAATCTTTACTTGAAGGTCTCATCTATAATGATATCCTCATTCGTAGAATAGAACGTGTATTGGATAATGAAGGTGTGATGCGTCCAAATGCAAGCCCTGAACTATCGAAAATTTCTTCGAAAATCAACGAAAAAGAAACTGAAATCCGTAAAAGAATCAATCGCCTTTTTGAGAAAAATACTACTTTAGGTTATTTGACTGATAATATCGGAATCACTATTCGTGATGGCAGGTTGGTATTGCCTGTTCTAGCAGAACATAAACGACATGTTCCGGGCTTTGTGCATGATGAATCTCAAACAGGACAAACAGTATACATTGAGCCAACCGATTGTTTTGATTTCAATAATATTTTGAGGGAATTACAGATCGCTTATCGTCGCGAGCGTGAAAGAATTTTATTGGATTTAACAGATCAAATCCGACCACATTTACAAGAAATAGAGCAAAATCTTAACCGCATGGGTTTGTACGATTTTATTCGTGCAAAAGCCTTATTGGCTCTCGAAATGAAAGCTGATATGCCTATTTTGAGCAAACATCCGGGACTGGAAATGTACCAGGCTTATCATCCATTGTTGAAAATGAGTCATGATAAACAAAAAGTTGAAACGGTTCCGCTTTCTATCAAACTCAATTCCGAAAAACACATTGTTGTCATATCAGGGCCAAATGCCGGTGGTAAATCTGTTTGTTTAAAAACTGTAGGTTTACTTCAATACATGTTACAATGCGGATTTTTAATTCCTTGTCAGAGCCACAGTGTAATGGGAGTTTACAAGGAAATGATGGTTGATATTGGTGATGAACAAAGTATCGAAAATGATTTGAGTACGTATAGTTCTCACTTGTTACACATGAAGAGCTTTTGTGATTTTGCAGATGGTAAAACTTTGTTTTTAATTGATGAATTTGGTACAGGAACCGATCCTCAATTTGGTGGTCCGTTAGCTGAAGCAATTCTTCATCACCTAACCCAAAAAAGAGCACATGGTATAGTTACAACCCATTTTAGTAACCTTAAACATTTTGCAGCCAATACCAACGGACTTGAAAATGCATCGATGTTATTTGACCATGAAAGAATGCAACCACTTTACCGCTTGGAAGTTGGAAAGCCGGGTAGTTCTTATGCTTTTGAATTGGCTACAAAAAGCGGTTTGCCTGAACATATCATCAATTATGCTAAAAATAAAGTTGGTGGCAAACAAAGGCGTGTGGATGATTTATTGCTTGATTTAGAGAAAGAGCAAAAACAAGTCCATGATTTAAAAGATAAACTAAAAGAAAAAGAAGCCAAAGCGGAAAAATTGGTTCAGCAATACGATCAACTAAAATCAGGTATTGAAGCTAATAAGCGTGAACTAATCAAAAAAGCAAAACAAGAAGCCTTATCAGTAATCAGTGAAGCAAATAGTAAAGTAGAAGCAGTTATTCGTGAATTGAAAGAAAAACAAGCCGATATTGAAAGTCAACGTAAAGCCCGCACCGAAATTAAGGAGCAGCTAGTTGAATTGAAAAGTTTTGTTGAAGAGGAAGAAAAAGTTGAACGTGAAGAGAAAGCCACACAAACAAAAATGGTTGATGGTGAAATTAAAGTTGGATCATCTGTTAAAATTCAGGACCAGGATACTATTGGAGAAGTATTAGAACTGAATAAGAACAAAGCTGTTATTGCATTAGGCGGATTAAGAACTACAGTTGATTTAAAGAAATTACAATTGGTTGAAACACCTGCATCACAAAAACCAAGAATAAGCGAAGCTGCAAAAGGCATCGATATGAATGAAAAGATGAAGTATTTTCAGCCTGAATTAAACCTCATTGCAAAAAGGGGAGAAGAAGCTATAAAAGAACTTCGTAATTATTTAGATGATGCTTATTTATTGGGAATAAAAGAAGTTAGAATCGTTCATGGTAAAGGATACGGCATCTTAAGAAAATTAGTGCGTGAACATTTGCAGTCGAATAAACTGGTTGCCTCTGTGAAAGATGAACACATTGACTTTGGTGGGGATGGAGTAAGCTTAGTTACTTTGAACCATTAATTCTACTTCTATATTTTAGTATTAATGTAAGCATGGCCACGGGTAATTGTCCTCTAGCAATTAGCTTTCAATTGAGTAAATTGAATGAGTTATTTTTCTAAGCAAGATTTTTTAAAAACGGTCAATGTGTTTTAGGCTTTTAAATAAAAAAAAACATAAGCCATCAATATAAGGATTTTACTATTAGCAGAATTTCACTAAGCCCAAAAGGGGCGATATTTGCTAGCACATAATTTACGAAAGCCCATCAAGCCCTGAATGGATGAAATCCATTTCCGGCAGCTGACAATTGCCCGCTAGTTTGAGTTATAAGCTCTATTGATTTACTCATAGCAATTCTTATTAGCGGTCAAGATGTTTTAGACTTTTAAAATATGGGTCTGCTAAAAAATACAGAAACAGGTCAGATTTTAGGCGCTGCCAAATTATGCCGAATGCATTTTGTTAAAGTCTAATAAATTGGCCTAGTCAAAATTGTCTCGGTATTAAACTAGGTTATTTCTATTTTTTATTTAAGATGTATATATAATACTTCAATTTGGCAGCAACGACAAAGATGGCCTTGTTCCTGTCTTTATGTAAATTGGAAATCGAGTTTTAATTGATGCAAGGATTTTCATACAATTCTGCTTAAAGCCCTATACTTAAAATATTAAAACCAAATCCAACTAATTGAAAATAAGATCTATTAAAGATTTTCAACAGGCCCTAATTACATC
>JBIPMI010000362.1:0-3011 GCA_044369215.1 Bacteroidia bacterium
AAGTGTGCATAGAGATATAATCAACTGCTTTACACAATTTTTCTAAATCAGGTATGTGATAGGAATTATCGCCACCACCCCATGATGCAAAATTGTCTGATGATGTAATCCAGATATCAGGATTTAATTTATTTTCTTTTTTAAGATTTTGTAGATGATTGACCCATTTTAAAATGATATCAGGTGTAACAAAATAACTGGTAGCCCACTTCACCATGGCTTCGTTTCCAACAGAAATTACTTTTACAATGTCCGGATATAAATTAGCTAATCGAACTGTTTCCGCCATTTCTACTTCATTCCTGCTACTTTCCTCATTGTGGATTGGAGTTTGACCTATCCATGCATTTTTACAGTCTATCCAGGCTCCCAACATCACATACATTTCAAAACGCGGATTCTCTTTTTTCATGTCGGTAATAACCTGTAAGAGGTTTTTTACTTCATCAAAATGAACATTGTATGTTCTGATAAACTTAATGTTCATGGCCGAAAGAATCATCATATCCTCCTTTATTTGGGCTAAAGTAGGTTGTATATCTCTATTGCTTTTTCTATAGCCTCCATAACATATAGCATGGTAATTAGGATCGCCTAAAATCTGTTTGGCAGTTTTATTCTTAGTTTTTGTAGAATTCATTAGGTGTTGATTACATGAAACAACTAAAATTGATACTATTCCAAATAATAATGGTTTAAATAAGAATTTTATTTTCATAATGTTAGTTGTACTTTAATGCTTATAATTTCATTCCTTCTTTGGAAAATTAAATCAGAAATTTCTTTGCTTAACTCCAAATCATTGATGGTTTCGTTCGTATTTAGGTATTGAATTTCAATTTTATTTTCACCACCTAATTCATAAATAACAGGAACCTGACAAACTGTAAAAGCCATTGAGTTTTTATTCAGTGATATACTTTTTACATCACCATTTACATTTATATACGCAATGTTTTTTGCTTCTGTAAGGAACTCTTCCTTTTGAAGAATTTGAGGAGTAAATTTTAATTTTCCATCATGTACTTTTACACCTAATTCTCCAAAACGGGTAAGTATATCTTCTTTCACTTGTCCTGTCATACCGGGCTGTTGAGCGCCTTTATGGTAAGGAGTATGAGAATAAGGATCAGTTGGAAAAGCACCATAAACTTCAGGTGTTTTATGAACCCCAATTCCTTCTCCAATTTCAATAAAATGTTTTTGCAAACCGGCAATTATTACTGCATCATCCTTAGCTTCATAAGCTTTTTCAATCACTTCATAAACCGCTAAATGCAATTTCGAAACCATGTGCCAGTATATAGAACCCAATCCTTCAAATGCATAAAAAGTTCCTGAGCGACCAGTAAATGCTTTGTGATTAAATACCTCTTCGAAAATGTCTAAAATTAATGCCTCTTCATTTTTAATCAAATCAAGGTATTCGCCTTTTTCTTTAAAATTATCGAGGGCTTTTTTAACATCATTGGCATTGTTGAAGTTACCATTAAAATGATAATTACCTTTAATGTCTTTATTCAGAATGCTTGTATTTCCTGATGCTACCAGAGATTTTAATAAGCTTGATTTGTTTACAATATTTTCCGAAAGCGTGTTTTTCTCCAAAAACTTAGGCAATTCCTTATTTGGATATAATATATAACTGCTCTGGTCTTTTCTATATAAAGAACTATTTCTTAATGCATCTAAAACCTCTAAACTTTCTTTAGTAGATAATTTACCTGAGCTTAAAACTGCAACCTGTCCTTCTAACATTTCACTTAAGTATGAAATATGAACTTCGTTACCTTTAACACTCATTAAATTATAAGCATGGTACAATTTATCTTCTCTTTGATTGGCAGCTATTGAATGCTCAATAAAATCAAGACAAAACTGGGTGAAAGCTTTAAGTCCTTCAACAGAATGTTTTTGTTTGGTGCCTTTAAATCCATTTTTGTAAATCTGATTTCTGTAATTAGACGCAGCACTTCCCAAGGCATCTAAAACCTTTTTGCGATCAGTATCAGAAATTTTATTGTTTAATAATGGTTTTAACTGGAATAAATTTTCTTTGATATTTTCATAGAAAACAGCCATTTCATCAGAAATAACAAATTGCTCTTCATTTGATTTCTCTAAGATTCCCTGGAAAAATTTCAGGAATCTTCTAAGATAACAAAGGGTAACCATCGATACTCCATTTCCTACCAAAGCATTGTTGGCATCATTCCATTCAGGCCTTTGGGTATTCATCCAAATACCGGCTTCAGGAATAAAATTCGACATTTTAGCTAAGACAGTTGCCAGGATTTTTTCAATAAAATTTACATGATAAATCTTGTTTTCACTGTCTCTTAAAAGTGCGCCATCAGCACCAATTTCTTTTTTAATGGTATTGATTTTTCTTTCCCAATCATGACTGTATTCAATCGTATCTTTTGGGTTTTTCAGAATATCTTCATACGATTTAATGGTGTAAGGAACTGCTGCATACACAAAACAATCTTTATTAAAATACGTATGCAGTTTTTTGGGGAAATATGATTCAGCAAATTCTAAAAACTTCAATAAATAAATAATCTGGTGGTCGCCCCAATACCCAATATACGACCATGGATTATCTGGTTCTATCGCTTCCCAATCGAAGCCACTTTTGGTGACTCTATAAGGATTGTATCCATCGAATGTAGATGCATTCAGGAATTTATAAATCATTCCTTCAATGAAATGCGGGTAGGAGTGAGCCAAGGTTTCCCAGTTTTGAAAAATATCACGCCAGTTTCCTTGGTAATCCAGGATTTTCGAGCCATCTATTTCACTTCTTGTATTGATAGAAAATTTGTTCCATGGGCGACTCGGGTCACCATGTCTGCGGCTGAATTTTAATGGTAAATATTCAATGCACAAACGAATTAAATCAGCATCATCATTTTTCCCAATACTTGCTAATAATTCTGTGTATGTAAATACATCTTTTAGTTCATGAAAAAATGTTTTGTGCGACTCAAATACCAATGAGTTAGCCT
>JBIPMI010000364.1:0-3007 GCA_044369215.1 Bacteroidia bacterium
AAACAAAAAGCAAATTAGAAGGGAGATGCTGCTTTTTTTGTTCAAGTATAAAATTTGCTATCTCTTTTAATTCTGATTTTCTTTCACTTGGAATATCATTGAACTTATTAGGAATTGCTTCACAATAAGCTGTCAATTTGGGATTAAATTCTAATTTTTCCTTGCTTTTAAAAGCCAAAGAAGTAATTAATAATATTGATAAAACTATGCTTGTTAAATTCCTTTTCATGATTAATTGTGCTTAAATAAATTAATTAACATTCACGCAACAATAATGCGCTGAAATTAAGCAATTGTAAACAATTTAAACTGAGAATAAGGGCTGATGAAAATCCAAAATGATGTCTGATTTTATTTAGTAGGGATGGACGGCCGTCCATCCCTACTAAAATTCGCCGTCCAACCCTGCTAACATTCGGCCGTCCATCCCTACTAACATTCGGCTGTCCTTCCCTGCTAACATTCGGCTGTCCATCCCTACTATCTTTTTCCCTTTTTAAACATTCCGGTAACATCAAAGAAAACACCAACCTGTAGAAAATCACGCCCGGTTTCATCGTTTATTTTATAATCGAATTGGTGTAAATAACCAATTTGAATCATTGTTGGGATGGACGGCCGTCCATCCGTACCATTCGGCCGTCCATCCCTACCTGAAAAATTGTATTGAATGGCCGCCAAAATCCTGTTACGTTCAAAATAAGGTTCATTGTCGGTGAAAAATAATTCATTGCTCAAACTAATTTGAAATTTTTGAACATCATTTTTAGGTTTTCCTAAAGGATGAGTTAATCCCAATCGGTAGCGAAATCTGTTTCTATAACCGTTTGAAGTAAACCTTAATTCAGCTCTATATCTTTGTTCGATTTTAAGTTTACCTATTGACTGAAACAAACTTAATTGGGGCCAGATTCTTAATTCATTATTATTTTTAGGCAAAACAAAATCACCACCTTCTTTAAAAGTTTGATAAGAACCAATTCCCATGGTAAGAATGGCATTTTTATCAAAGTGATAATTTATACCGCCTTTGTATTCATAGTAATGGAAATGATCATAAAACTTAAGGGAGCGTAATTGAGCTTCTGCAAAATAACTCAGATGTTGGTTTTGTTTGTATTTTAGGTTGATGATATTCCAGGAACCCAAATCAAAAGCAAAAACAAATTGACTTAAACCTAAAAATAGTATAACCAATACTGAATATAAAAACTTATTCATCCTTTTTTTCTATAATAGAAATTGACTTTTGAAGAACCAATGAATTGGGAATGGTAATGATTTCACCGCTTATGGTTTTAATGTGAACAAAGAAATAAGTAAGATGTGTGATTTCACCTTCGAAAGGGCAATCTTTATCGAGCACTTTTAAAGTATGACCTATTTTTAATGGATGATTAAAAAACAAAATAATACTCGAAGTAATGTTTGACAACAAAGACCATTGAGCAAAAAAGGCAATTCCCAAAGCGGTTAAAACAGTACTAGCAAAAACTAAAATTTCATTTTGTTTAAATCCCCAAACCCCTGTAAGGAAAATTATAGCTCCAATAGTAGTAAATAATTGAGCTGCCCTAATGGCCATTTTACGTCTGCCCTTTTCAAGTGATGTTTTTTTGAGAAAATTATTTACAATCGTTTTTATAACAAAATACAAGGAAATATAAACAAGTAAAATAACGATGCTTTCTATAATTTGAACTTTAACGTTTTCCATAGGTGAATAAGGTAAAAAAGTAAAACAAATGGAAAAAGAAATAGTTTCAGGAGGGACGGACTGCAGTCCGTCCTTACTCGAAACGCAGCGCGGCAGTGCGTCCGTCCGTCCCTATTCGAAATGCAATGAAAATTGTATCAATTGTGGCGAAATGCTTTGGATATAATTGGTAAAGATAAAACCATCTCTATGCATAGCGTTGCCAAAGGTTTGGCAAGCTTTTAATTCCGGTGAAAATTTGAAGTATTCGAAATAAAAGTCAAATCCAACACCAGCTTCCCAACCATAAGTTATCGGATTTAAAGAAACAACTGGATCTTGCAAACCTCTGTTTTTCTTTATGGTTGATGCAAAATCGTAACTCATTCTAGCACCACCAATCACATACAATCTTGTATTTTTTCTTCTTGCTGATTTGTACTTAAATAACAATGATGCATCACAATAAGCAGATTCAATTTTTACATCATCAATTGAATTTTCAAACTTATAAACCAAGTTTCTTTGTACAAATGAAATAACTGGTGCCATTAAACGAATATCCATATTGTCGTTTAAATGAAGATTTGTTATAGCTCCTAAACCTATACCAGGAAAATTTTTAACTGTTATTTGGCGAAGTGAATCATTAGGTAATTCCAGTGTCTTCACATTTAAATGTGCCCTTCCAATATTGGTGGCTAAGGTAAATCCAAAATGCAACACACGGTTATCGTACTGCTCCAGGTTGGGCTGGGCTGCAGATAAAATTGCTTTCGTTAGAAAAAGCAAAATAAAAATTACTTTCCTGCCAAATAAAGTGTGCAAGTGCCAAATGTTAAAGGTTGTACCGAAATATCTTTATATCCGCAAGCTAATAAAATTGAGGCAAATTCTTGTCCTTCCGGAAAATGTTTTACCGATTCAGGTAAGTAAGTATAAGCATTGCTGCTTTTCGATAACATATTTCCCCAAACTGGTAATATATTCTTAAAATAAAATTGAAATACTTGCTTAAACGGAAATCCACTTGGTTTAGAAAATTCCAAAATAGCAACTCTTCCTCCTGTTTTTAGTACTCTATGCATTTCCTTTAATCCTGCTTCTAAGTTTTGAAAGTTCCTAACGCCGAAAGCCACAGTTATTGCGTCAAACTTATTGCTATCAAAAGGTAAATTTTCACTGTCACCTTTCACCATCGAAATTTTGGAACCCAATCCTGCATCTTTTATTTTAACTCTTCCAACCTGCAACATTTGTTCAGATAAATCGAGTCCAATGATTTCATCCGGATTTAAAACTTTCACGGCT
>JBIPMI010000363.1:0-3007 GCA_044369215.1 Bacteroidia bacterium
TGTCAAGTTAGGTTCTGTTTATTAGATGAGTAAAAAAAACAATACAATTATCCGCTTCTTTACCTAAAAACAAATTTATCGAAACTATATAGCAGATTATTACTCGTCAAAATTAAACTAAACCCTAAAAAATGAAATATGATTAGTATGATGTTTCACTTATTCAGTTCTTAAAATCCAGAATGGATGACATGATTATAGAAAATAAAATACGAAGAAACAACACCCGCAAAACACCACCACGCAGACCTTCGGTCCGCGTGGTGGTGTTTTGCGGGGAATTCATTTTGAGCTTTTTTCTATAAACATGTGACCAACTATCGGGGTCTTACATTTCATTAAATAGGGCCTGCTAAAAATCTTTATTAGGACTTATTATCAATCAATTAAACTTTGTTTTAATAATTTAAATACAAGTTTTTAAGAACAATTGTTTTAAATTCTTTGCATCAGTTCTATTTCGTTTTCAAATTACCTAAAGACAGAAACAAGGTCATCTTTGTCGTTGCTGCCAAATTGAAGTATTCTTTATACATCTTAAACAAAAAACAGAAATAACCTAGTTTAATACAGAGGCAATTTTGTTTAGGCCAATTGATTGGACTTTAACAAAATGCATTCGGTATAATTGGGCAGCGTCTAAAATCTGAGCTGTTTCTGTCTTTTTCAGCAGGTGCTAAATAGAGAAAATTTTATCTTAAAACCTTTTGATAATATTGCTCAAAAAAGCAAAGATTAATGTAAATTACTGTTGGTAAACATCCGTATATTCGTTAAAAAACAAAATAATAATGAGGTATTTTTCCTAAAATTGAATACAATCATTGATTTAAGAATGTATTATATTGATGTAAATAAGGCAAACTATATCATTTTGCCCAAAATATTCATTAACTATATTAAACCATATCCAAACTTTTTTATCTAAATCAAAAAATCTAACTCATGCAAAAATTAAATATTTTGATTCTGGTATTGTTTTCGATAGCTTGTTCAAAAGAAATTCAGCCACAAATTTCAATTGAAAAAGGAAAATCATATGTAACTAATCGAACTATAAACTATAATAATTTAAAGGTAGATTTAGTAATAGATAAGCCAGAAAACAATGAGGTGGATGTACTAATGGTTTTTCATGGTACTGTTTTGTACGATAACAAAATTCTAGAAGCTGCAAACAATTCATTAGATGCTTTTAAAAGGATTTTAAACAAACCAGACATGATGATTGTAAGTGTAGCTTATCCTGAAGAAAATTTATTGATGGGAGATAATCTAGCCTTTTGTGAGGCAGCATTTTTATGGTTAAAAAATAAATCAGAACAAGAACTCGGCATTAAAGTTAAAAAGATTTTTTTAGCAGGACATTCACAAGGTGGATATTTAGTTACTAGGTTAAATACGCTTTATCAAACAAATGGAGTAATTGCAAATGGTCCTGGTCCATTGAATTTAGTTTATAGATGTCAGCTTGAAGAGCAAGGGAAAATTCAATCAGGAATTACCTGTACATTACTCAAAAACAACTATGGATTAACCAGCGAGAATTCAGAAGCTTATTATAAAAGGTCACTACTAAATTTTACAGATGATTTTAAATCTGACATTTTATTCATTCAAGGAATGGATGATACAAATATCCAAATGTATTCATGGCCTACTTTTAAAAAGCAAGTAATTGAATGTAAAAACTGCAAAAATGTTGAAATTTTAGAACTAACAAATTGGGGCCATACAGCATTATTTGAAAGTGAAGAAGCAAAAACAGAATTCAATAAATTCATTGAAAAACACTGAATTCATAATTGAATGTTTGAAAATATATTTCATCATTTTTTAGACATCTGTTACTGCGGAAATAGATACTTTTAATATACGAATATCCGTTTCTTTACCAGTAAATTAATAACAGCACCCTGACCCCAAAACTGTCGCGAACCTTCGGTTCGCAGCAGTTTTGGGGTCAGGGTAATTCACTCATTTTTGTTTACTACTATCATGTCATCCCTATGGAATTTAAGGAAATTTCGTAATAAACAGGTTTCTATTTTTAATTTATTTTACCTAAATACAATTCATCAATCAATTTTAAAATACTTAGAAATTTACTAAAATTGTTTACTGGTAAACATGCGGATATTCGTATTTAATATTAATCAAAATTTACTTTTGGAAGAATAAAACGAATCTTTCATCAAAATATAAAATCAAAATCTTTCTTATCTTGGAGACATAAAATCTTCTATATGTTTAGCCAAGAATTTTGTCTTCGTTATTTTGAAATGAATAAACATGGTGAGGCCTCCCCTACTTCGATTTTAACATTACTTGAGGAAACTGCATCCGACCATTGTTTATCAATCAATCATGGTTTATTTGAATTGTTTCAACAGCAAATTGGTTGGGTTTTAGTTTACGGTGTAATTGAAATGTGTCGTTATCCCAAACACAAAGAAAATATCAGAATTCAAACCTGGCTATCTACCTATACATTGGTAAAAGGAATCAGAGAAAATTTGATTTTTGATGAAAATAATCAAGTAATAGGCAGGGCAAAAGGATTATGGGTATTTTTCGATATTGAAAAAAGGAGACCGTTAGAAATCTTTGATGATATCATACAAAAATGGTCATTTGATAAAAAGGAATCTATCATTCATAATATCATCAGAAAAATAAGTCCTTTACAAGAAGCTCCAATTATAAAACAGTTTCCAATTTACAGGTATGATATCGACATGAATATGCATGTAAACAATATTAAATACCTGCAATGGTTATTGGAAACAATTCCTAATGAAATAATGGATAATTTCTACTTGCATCATATTGATGGTAGGTTTATTAATGAAGCACATTTGGGAGAATCCATTGTTTCATTAACAAAACCAGTAAATAACAACCATGAATTTCATCATACTGTATTAGTAAAAGAAACGGGCAAAATCTGCGCAACCGCCAATTCAGTTTGGAAGGAGAGATAAATTTATAAATACAAAGTTTAATA
>JBIPMI010000080.1:0-10160 GCA_044369215.1 Bacteroidia bacterium
CACCTTCAAAAGAAATCTATTATAAAACTAGAAATAACCTGCCTTTTGCCATTGCTATTCCTGAAAGATTTGCTTCGTTGGCAAAAAATGGCGGTTCCAAATATACCGATTGGTATCAAAATAATTCAGGATACAGAAATGCTAACAAGTTTTGTATAAAACCATAATCTATTTTTAAAAAGAAGAAGCCAAATTTATGATGAGTAGTGATAAAAAAGGAACAGTTATACTTGTAGATGATGACCCAATAAATAATTTGGTTACTAAAAGACTTTTACAAAAGATAAACCCAACAATTGCAATTGTGGACTTTACCAATGCAATTGATGCTTTGGAACATTTAAAATCGAGCAGAATTGATTTGATTCTACTCGATATAAATATGCCCGGTATGAATGGCTGGGACTTCCTGAGTGAATTAGAAAATTCAGGAAACAAAACTCCTGTAATAATGTTAAGTTCGTCAATCGACCCGCATGATCATTGCAAATCTATCAATTACAAATCAGTTAGAGGATTTCTTAGGAAACCTTTAATGAATTAGATTTTTTGTATCAAACTTAAGGTCGTATTTTCGCAAACTTTTAAACTATGGAAGCAAACACTCACTTAAGCGAACCGGAAAGATTACGCCGTCAGAAACTTACAGACTTATTGGCAATGGGAATCAATCCCTATCCTGCCGAACAATATCCCGTTAACTTTTTATCTGCTCAAATAAAGGCAGAATTTCATGAAAACAAGGAAGATGAAAAGTGGAAAAATGTTTGTGTTGCCGGCAGAATCATGAGTGTTAGAGACATGGGTAAGGCAGCTTTCGTAGTTATTCAGGACGATTCAGGCAGATCTCAATTATATGTTAGAAGAGATGATATTTGTCCAGGTGAAGACAAATCACTTTATGATGTAGTTTTCAAAAAACTTTTAGATATAGGTGATATTATTGGTGTTAAAGGTTATGTTTTTACAACTAAAACAGGAGAAACTTCAATACATTCAACTGAATTACAAATTCTTAGTAAAGCACTTCGTCCTCTTCCAATAGTTAAAGAAAAAGAAGGCGAAACATTTGATGCTGTTACTGACCCTGAATTCAGATACAGACAACGTTATGCTGATTTAATTGTTAATCCGCAGGTTAAAGATACATTCATGAAAAGAACTTTGATGATTAAAACTATCAGAGATTTTCTAAATAATCATGGCGCACTGGAAGTTGACACCCCTGTATTACAAAATATTCCCGGAGGTGCTGCGGCAAAACCGTTCATCACTCACCATAATGCCTTAGATGTTCCATTTTATTTAAGGATTGCCAATGAATTATACTTAAAAAGACTAATAGTTGGCGGCTTTGATTGGGTGTATGAATTCAGTAGAAACTTTAGAAATGAAGGAATGGATAGAACTCATAATCCTGAATTCACAATTTTAGAATTTTACGTAGCATACAAAGATTACTATTGGATGATGGACTTCACAGAAAAAATGCTGGAGACCACCGCCATTGCTTTACATGGCACTACTGAAGTTCCATGTGGAGATAAAACCCTGAATTTCAAAGCTCCATTTAAAAGAATCAGTATTTTTGATGCAATCAAAGAAAATACAGGAATTGATGTGAGTGAAATGAATGAAGATGAATTACGTGAGGTTTGTAAAAAACTTCATATACAAGTGGAGGCTTCAATGGGTAAAGGAAAATTAATTGATGAATTGTTCAGCGAAAAATGTGAAGGAACATTTATTCAACCAACATTTATCATCGATTATCCTGTTGAAATGAGTCCTTTAACCAAAAAACACCGTTCGAAAGAAGGATTGGTTGAAAGATTTGAGTTGATGGTTAATGGTAAAGAAATTGCCAATGCTTATTCTGAATTAAACGATCCAATCGACCAAAGAGAAAGATTTGAAGACCAGGTAAAACTGATGGAAAGAGGTGATGATGAAGCCATGTTTATCGACCATGACTTTTTAAGAGCTTTGGAATACGGTATGCCACCAACTGCTGGTATCGGAATTGGAATTGACAGACTTTGTATGTTGATGACCAATGAAGTTTCCATTCAGGATGTGCTTTTCTTCCCTCAAATGAGGCCGGAGAAGAAGGATATTAAAGAAGAAAATGAAGCTGAGCCGAATTCATAAGCACCTTTATTACTTTTTTGCGGGAAACAAAATCCGGATTGCTAAAATTAAGATTTAATTGAGTTGCATTTGAAGGATTTTACCGAGGAAATAAATAACAGCGAATGAAGAATTAATTTTAGGCATTTGCAATAATTTAAACTAAAGTAGAAATAATTAAAATTAAATTATAAAGTTCAGTCATCTGTATGTTAAAAACTTCCATTTGAACAGAAAATTTATTTTTTTTATAAATTTATTTCGGATAATTGAAAATGAAAATATGGATTTTGAAGATAAATCCTTAATATTGGAACTATTGGTATATGAACAAAGATAAGATTAGGTCGGTTGTTGTCGACGATGTGGACATGATGCGCGCTACACTAAAGAAAGTACTCGACAACTTTCCAAACATTGAAATTGTTGGAGAGGCATCAGATTACGAGTCAGCTAGAGATGTTATAAATAAAACAACTCCTGACCTTGTATTCCTTGATATTGATTTAAATGGAATAACATCTATTGATTTATTGAATGAAATTTCGTGTTATCCGAAAATAATTTTCATTACCTCTCACCCGGATTTTGCAATTAAGGCATTTGAATTAAATGCTGTTGATTATATCATGAAACCAATAAGTGGCGAAAGATTAAGAAAAGCAATCGACAGAATTACTGCTGATGTTGAAGTTCCTGCTGGTCTTGAAGTTGAGTCAATGAGTGGATTCAGTGAAGCTGATGATGAGCGTTTTTCTCCTGACCAAATTATCCTATTGAATTTTGATAATAAAATGAACTTTATCAAAATCAGAGATATCAACTATATCGAAGCTTTTGGAAATTATACCAAAGTATATTTAAATGATGGAAAACTAAGTATTACCTATAATTCTATTAAAAGTTGGGAAGCTCGTTTACCTGAAGACGTTTTTATTCAGATTCATAGAAGTACAATCGTGAATTTATTGAATGTAACTAAAATTGAAAAATGGACCAATGATACTGGAAGACTATTCCTCAAAGGAATTGAAAAACCATTTGAAATTAGCAGAAGTTACTTCTTCCAAATCAAAAAGAAATACAAAGTTTAAAACATAAAAAAAGGAGTCAATCGACTCCTTTTTTGTTTATAATCCGTGTGAATACCGGGCTAAAATTCCCAATGGCAATTTTATTCCTGATTGTGCCTGTAAATACAATTCTCCATTTTCAAGCTCCTTGCTATGTGGGAAATTGGTTTTTACCAATCCTTCCACCAACAATGCACTTAAACCCAGCGAATAGACATTAAGAATTAGAAAGTGTTGTTTTTTATCCAAAATCTGAACTACATCTCCAAGCATTTCATTGATTTGTTGCTCCAATTGCCATCTTTCGCCATTTGCTCCTATTCCGTATGCCGGTGGATCTAAAATAATTCCGTGATAGGTTTTACCTCTTTTAACTTCTCGTTTAACGAACTTTAAGGCATCTTCAACAACCCATCTAATATCTGTTAAGCCTGAACTTTCCATATTCTGTCTGCTCCAGCTAACAACCTGTTTTACACTATCAACATGGGTAACATCCGCACCGGCGGCTTTAGCTGCCAATGAAGCTCCGCCTGTATAAGCAAATAAATTTAAGAAACGAGGTTGTTCACCTTTAACCTTTTTGATATTTTCTATGATATAATCCCAATTCGCTGCTTGCTCAGGGAAAATACCAACATGTTTAAATGAGGTTAAGGATAAATTGAATAGTATTTTGGCTTGTTTGTGTTTGTATTCAATTTGCCATTTCGATGGGTTATTCTTTGGATTAATCCATTCGCCATTATGACTTCCTCTTTGTTTAAAGGTAATATCAGCCAATTGACGCCATTTGCTTTCCGGATAAATTTTATTCCATAAAGCCTGTGGCTCCGGTCTTCTTAAAACTAATTTTCCGAATCTTTCGAGTTTTTCAAAATCTCCACAATCCAATAACTCATAATCCTTCCAGTTTTCTGGACTAAATGTTTGCATCTTATTCTAAAATAAAAGTTTTGCCTTCTTCAGCAATTTCAGTATTAGGAAACTCAGCCTGAGCTTCTTTTAAAATGGGTTCCAAATCATCATATCTTGATGAAAAATGCCCAATAATTAATTTTTTAACATCAGCAGTTCTTGCAACAATACCCGCTTGTTTGGCTGTTGTATGCATGGTATAAACTGCTCTATCAAGTTTATCATGCATAAATGTAGCTTCATGATAAAGAATATCTGCATCTCTTACCGATTCCACTACCCTATCATCGAACATTGTATCAGAACAATAGGCATAACTTATGGGCAATGCGGCAGGATAAGTCAATTGATCATTTGCTACCCATTTACCTTCAGGTGTGCAAAAATCCTTTCCCATTTTTATATCATTATAATAGGTAAAAGGAATTTTTAAACGTTCACAAACCTCCAGATTTAACTTACGTAATTTGGTACGTTCTTCAATCATATAACCACTTGTAGGAACTCTGTGAAAAAGCGGAAATGAATAAACACGGAAATAGATATTTTCAAAAATTAATCCTGTAGTATTTGGATTAACTATATGATAATGTAATTCAAAACTAAATTGAGTTTCTGTATACTTAAAAAATACATCCAAAATTTTAAACAACTCAGGCGGCCCATAAATATGGATTGGCAATTCCCTTTTCATTAGGTTCATTGATAACAATAAACCTGGCAAACCAAGTATATGATCTCCATGAACATGACTAATGAAAATTTGCGAAATTTTAGACTTTTTAATCTTGTACTTCGCTAATTGCATTTGGGTTCCTTCACCACAATCAATTAAAATATGGTGGTCACAAATATTTACATACTGTGCAGAAGGATGCCTGTCGTGGGTAGGAGATGCGGAACTATTTCCTAAAATTGTAACTTCGAATGACATAGGCAATAACTATTCTATGTCTCCTTCTTCACTCAAAAATTGTTTTTCAATCTGATCCATAAAAACATAATCTATGGCCTCAATATCACTTGGTACAAAAACAATTTCAGCCTTATCAAAAAGACGAGTAAACTGATCGTGAGGATTGCTGATGATTAACATTCCATTGTTTTCTGCGAGGAAATTCCCCATAGCAATCATTTCTCTTACAGCTCCGGCATTGCAGCTTTCTACTGATTCAAAATTCAAAATCAGGTAAGGACAAATATTTTCAGCAACATGCGTCTGAACCATCTTTGTCAATTCTTCTGCCTGAGGCTGATCAATTGTTGTCAATGCTGTTTTAAGCAATGAATAATGTTCGGTTTTCTCCAATGAAAAATTCATATTTGTCCAATTAGCAGGTTTTCGAAAATACAAAAAAATATGCCCAATAAAATCGCTTTTATTACAGGAGCTTCTTCCGGAATAGGAATGGCCATTGCAAAAAGGTTTGCAAGTGAAGGTATAAACCTGATTTTAAACGCCAGAAGGCTTGATAGACTTGAAAAACTCAAGTTAGAATTAGAATCAGAAAATCAAATAAAAATTCTGCTTTGTCCGTTTGATATTCGACATAAATCTGAAATTGAAAAAGCAATTTCCGAAATTCCGGATGATTGGAAAGATATTTATTATTTGATAAACAATGCCGGTTTGGCAAGTGGATTAGGAAATTTACATGAAGGTGATGTGGAAGATTGGGAGAAAATGATTGATACCAATGTAAAGGGTTTGCTTTATATCAGTAGAATTATTTTACCCGGAATGGTAGAAAGAAAAATGGGTCATGTAGTAAACATTTCAAGCATTGCTGGCAAAGAAGTTTATGCAAATGGAAACGTTTATTGTGCCAGCAAATTTGCAGTTGATGCATTAAGCAGAGGGATGAGAATTGAACTATCTCCACACAATGTAAAAGTAACAAGCATCAATCCTGGTGCTGTAGAAACCGAGTTTTCAATAGTTAGGTTTCATGGTGATAAAGAACGTGCCGATAAAGTTTACGATGGCTTCGATAATTTGCTGGCAGAAGACATAGCTGATGCTGCTTATTATGCCATATCAAGACCGCAAAGAATGAATATCAATGAAATGATTGTGATGCCAACCGCACAGCCGGTAGCGACTATCATCAATCGAATTTAGCAGTACCACCGCGATTTATCGCGGTGCTGTTTTACACCGCTATGCTGTGGTACAGTGAAACCACGGCCTTGGCCGTGGGGCACCGCGATGAATCGCGGTGATACAGCCCGGTGGTACTAGTTATATTCCATGAGGTACGATTTGATAAAATCATCCAGATTTCCATCCATCACACCTTGTACGTCGGAGGTTTCAACGCCGGTTCTTAGATCTTTCACCAATTTGTATGGATGAAAAACATAGTTCCTGATTTGAGAACCCCATTCAATGCGTTTTTTTCCGGCTTCAATTTTATCCCTTGCTTCGTTTTTCTTCCTTAATTCCAATTCGTACAACTGAGATTTCAGCATTTTCATAGCACGCTCTCTGTTGGCACTTTGTGAGCGTTCAACCTGACAAACAATCACAATTCCGGTTGGTTTATGCGTCATTTGAACCTTGGTTTCCACCTTGTTTACATTCTGCCCGCCTGCACCACCTGAACGTGAAGTTTGTACTTCAATATCAGCATCTTTTACTTCAATCTCAATCGAATCATCAACAATAGGATAACAATAAACTGAAGCAAATGAAGTATGTCGACGTGCATTGGAATCAAATGGAGAAATTCTCACCAAACGGTGTACGCCATTTTCGCCCTTTAAATAGCCATAAGCAAAATTGCCTTCAACCTCTATTGAACAAGATTTTATTCCGGCTCCATCACCTGCTTGTTCATCAACAACAGCAGCTTTTAAACCATGTTTATCTGCATACATAATATACATACGCATCAGCATTTCAGCCCAATCCTGACTTTCAGTTCCACCGGCTCCTGAATTGATTTGTAAAACACAATTCATCTGGTCTTCTTCACTGCTAAGCATGTTTTTGAATTCGAGTTCTTCAACCACCTGTGAAGCATGTTTGTATTGAGCATCAACATCTTCTTCTGTTCCTTCTCCTGCTTGATAAAACTCAAGTAAAACGCTTAAATCATCAACCTGTGCCACAGCATTTGCATAGGCATCAGTCCAGATTTTTTTTTGTTTGGTGGATTTTAAAACCTGTTCCGCTTTTTTAGGATCATCCCAAAAAGTACTGGTTCTGCTTAAAGCTTCTTCTTCCTGAATATCGAGCAATTTTGTCTCGATGTCAAAGATACCTCCTCAGGGCATCAACCCTATACTTCAACTCTTTTAGTTGTTCAATTGTCATTCCGCAAAAGTAATCATTCTAAATTATTATCAAATTGGGGCTACAAATCATTTTATTTACTTAAAAAACGGTCTAATCAAGCAATTTGGCTAATTTTTTGCCATTTTTACGAATTATTGGATGTTTGAAAACCAATCATTCCTATCATTGCAAATCGAATCAAAACAAAATATAAAATGAAGTATCTACAAAATGTGAATCAATTTAAACTTGTAATTACCTTGATTTTGGGCCTTTTCTGTAACAATATTTTCGCCCAGCAAAATGTCGATATTTTCACGCCTAACAACCAAGAAAAAATGTATCAAAACAATGTTTTGATAGAATTATTTTCTTCTGAAGGATGCAGTTCTTGCCCAATTGCTGATGCTTTTATGCAAGAAGTAATTCATTTAAGTGACAGCACAACATCACCTGTATATGTAATTGATTACCATGTTGATTATTGGAACAAATCGGGCTGGGTTGATCCATTTAGTGATTCATTATACACTAAAAAACAAATGAATTATGCATTAAAAAAAGCTGAGAAAAACTTATATACTCCAATGGCTTTTGTAAACGGAGGAAATGCTCATGCAGGCGCCGATAAAAAAGGAATTTCAGTTGAAATCACACAAAACCTATCTAAACCAAATCCTAATTTCTTAAAACTTGGGGTTTCTGCAGAACAAGGCGAAGACAGTTTAATTGTTGCATACAGATTTTGGGGACCAATGGATTCATTGGAATTAAACATTGCTTTTGTTCAAAGAGAAATTAATTCAGCAGTAAAAGGTGGAGAAAATGCCAATCAAATTCTTCATCACCATAATATTTGCAGGAAGTTAATTACAGCACCATTGGTTAAATCAGAAGGAAAAACAAAAATTTATGTAAGTCCTTCAATCAATCTCGATAATTTCAGAATCATTGGTTATGTGCAAAATCCTAGAACCTTAAAAATTCATGGTGTTGACCAATTAACCTTCCGTCCTTGATATTAGATATGCGTCGAAATCATTCAATTTATTCAGAAACTGTTCATAAACAATTTTAACATCTCCTGTAGTAGATTTCATGTCTGTTTCCGCTTGCTTTCTCAATTTACCTGATATCCTTTGCAAACGTTTAGGCAGGTCTCTATCACTGGAGGATTCTGCATAATTTCTTAATATTTCCAAACCCATTTCACCTTCACTTAATATTGATTTTGCCAGGTAATCTCCAATATTTTTAAGGATAGCAAACCTATACATTCCGTATTTACCTAAATGCATTTTCATATAATCTCTTAACTGAAGATTTCCTTTTTTAGCAAATACTTCTGATATAGATTCTTGCACTTCACCTGAATTAAAATCAAGCATTTGTTCCCCAAAATAGACCGCAGTATCCAATGAAATTTCAGCCAATAAACTAAGCGAATTTGAAACAACTAAATAAGATGGATCGTTTAAAGTTTGAATGATAGTAGGAATAGATTCTTTACCTAATAATCCATAACAATTTAAGGCTTGAGCTCTATTTTTAGAAACTTCATGTCCTTTTCCAACATCTAAAATTTGATTCTTAAAACTATCTACAAGAGCTGGTTGATTACTTATCAGTTCAAATCCATTTTGCTGTTTATAGAAATATTTATTGTTGACAGCATTTTGAGTGGCCTTATAATAAAGAGACATCAACTCAGGTTTTTTCCACTTTTTAATGACTTCAAAAGAACGAAAATAAGTACCATAATTATTTGAATTACAAAATTGGTTTAACCATTGTTGGTTTGTTTTCACTTCTTCTATTTGTGCTAATAAAACTCCATCTTCATCAAAGGTTAAATACTGAGGATTTTCACCAAAAGGAATTTCAAATTCTTCGTATTTCTTACTTATGATAATTTTTTCAGATTTAACTTTCCCCTTTTCATTTCCAATCCCAATTTTGACTGGAAAAGTGAACAAATTCGTTTCTGAATCAACTAATTGAAAAACCCTAACTTTCAAAAGTTTAAGACTATCAGTATATGAATAATTTACTTTTAAAACAGGATGTCCTGAACCAATAAACCATTGATTAAAAAATAAATTCAAATCCAATCCGGAAGCCAATTCAAATGCCTTTCTTAAATCGTGAATATCTGCTGCTCCAAATGCATTTTTTGTTAAGTATATGTTGATTCCTCTAAAGAAAACATCATCTCCTAATTCATTTCTAAGCATGTGTAAAATTCTTCCACCCTTTTGGTAACTTACCACATCAAACAATTCATCAGGATCATTGTAATAATTTCTAATTGCAGGTGTTTTATGTTTATTCTTAGACCTAAAATAAGAGTTACGAGCACGTTCAAATTGATAATCTGCAAAATCTTTTCCGTATTCAGATTCATTCCATAAATACTCACCATAAGTAGCAAAACTTTCGTTCAAGGGAAGCTGACTCCAAGACCTTGCTGTTACATAATCTCCAAACCATTGATGAAATAACTCATGAGCAATAATATCTTCATGGTTATTATCGAGATGTTGTTTTTCATCATGTTGAACACCCTCATAATGAAGAACGGCACCGGTATTTTCCATGGCACCACTAACAAAATCGCGCGCCACAACCTGAGAAAATTTTTCCCAGGGATAATCTACACCTGTCAATTTCGAATAAACATCCATCATCTTAGGAGTTTTACCGAAAATCATTTTTGCATGTTTTTGATAAGTCGGTTCCAGATAATAATTCACTTCCTT
>JBIPMI010000365.1:0-2999 GCA_044369215.1 Bacteroidia bacterium
TTTTATTTTCCTCGATTTTTTATTTGCATTTTTAGAGAAAAATAAACTCCTTAAATTAGTAAAAGCCATTTTGGTTTTGTGTTTTATCTGGTTTTATTCTTTGCTCTGTGGCTTATCTCCATCTATAGTTAGAGCAGCTGTTATGATTAGTTTTTTTGTTGTTTCTAAATTGCTCGAACGCGTTTATAATCCTGTCAATACCCTATCAGCATCAGCTTTTTTTATGTTACTTTTCAATCCTGCTTTGTTATTCGATGCAGGATTTCAACTTAGTTATTTTGCTGTTTTGGGTTTGAGTCTTTTTTACCAAAGTATTTATCTATGGTACGCACCTAAATCTTGGCTGGCCGACCAAATCTGGAAATTATTAGCAGCTTCAACTGCTGCTCAAATCACAACATTTCCATTGAGTTTATATTATTTCCATCAGTTCCCAATTTTGTTTCCAATTACAAATTTGCTCATTATTCCTCTAAGCACTTTTGCTATTTATGCAGGAATTGCCCTTCTGGCATTTTCTCCATTTTCATTCCTTGCAGAATATATAGCTCTGGTTTTAAAACAGCTTATAGTATTATCAAATTCAATAGCTTCATTTCTATCAAAATTACCTTTTTGTGCCATTGATGAAATTTATATTTCTATCACAGAGAGTGTGTTATTGTTCGCCATCACTTTGTTTTTATTGGCCTTTATTTACCAAAAACATTTGTGGCAACTCAATGCATTTTTATACTCAATTTTGTTTTTGGTTTTGCTTACAACGATTTCTTTTGTTACAAATACCAATAGAAGTTTTGTGAGGGTATATGCCTATCGAAATCAAACCTGCTTATTGTTAGTAAATAATGGAAGTTTGACTCTTTTTGCTGATAGTAGTTTTATAACTAAAAATCAGACAATCAAATTGATTCAGCCTGAATTTCTTGAGCCAATTTCATTTGTAAATACTCAAAACAAAGCATTTTCTTTAGTAATCAATGATTATATTTTTTCCAATCATCCTTTCTATTTTCAAAATAATAATCCGAAAAATAAACAGGTTTATTTTTTAAAAACATCTCCCAAAATCAATATTTCAGATACTATTAATTGTATCACATTAAACTTAAGTGTAGAAAATGAACAAAAAATGAAAAAGCATTTCGACGAAAATAGAGAGAACTTGCTTTTAAAATCCGGAGCATTTGAAGTATTATTGTAATGATGGAAAACTTCGTTTTGTATGAATTAAATGAGCGCATTGCCTGGATTACACTTAATCGTCCGGAGAAAAGAAATGCACTGAGTTATAATTTTGTAGCTGAGTTAAAAGCCACAATCAACCAGGCCATTCACGAACCTGATTGCAAAGTGATTGTGCTTAAATCTGCAGGAGAAACTTTCTGTTCGGGCGCAGATTTGGAATCATTGCAAAAACTTCAATCCAATACTTACGACGAGAATTTAGAAGATTCGAAACATTTGCAGGAATTGTTTTTAATGATTTACGAATCGCCAAAACCTGTTATTTCAATGGTCGACGGACAAGCATTTGCAGGAGGCTGCGGATTAGCTACCATTTGCGATTTTTGTTTTGCCAGTCACAATGCAAAATTTGCTTATACCGAAGTCAAAATTGGATTTATACCTGCCATCGTTATGGTATTTTTACTTAGAAAAATTGGCGAACAAGCTGCAAGAAGAATTCTCTTAACAGGAGATGTATTTGATGTTGAAACTGCCAAAGAATTAGGTTTGATTCACGCCATTTATGAAACTGAAATTCTCGAAGAAAAAGTAAAAGAATTCGCATTGAGGTTATGTAAACAAACTTCGGCACAAAGTTTGGCCTTAACCAAAGAAATGATATCTAAAGTGCAAAATCTGGGTTTATATGATGCCCTTCAGTATGCAAGCGAAATGAACGCGAAAGCCAGGGCAAGCGATGATTGTAAAAAAGGAATTTCAGCATTTTTAAATAAGGAAAAATTACAATGGTAAGATTCATTTTAATTGGATTTTTTGTTGCTATTTCAAGCCTTCTATCAGCACAAGTTGTTTTAGAAGAAGGAAAGGTTTTATATGATATTACCTATGATTCATTGTCCCCGTCATTGAAGTCGAACATGGGATACCTAGCCAAGGATGCAGCCATGTATTTCAAGGGCACCAAAAGCAGAACGGAAATGGGAGTGGGGCCATTTGGAAAAAATGTAACCCTCAACGACCAAGAGGCAAAAACACTCACTATTTTACTCAATGTTTTTAACAAAAAAATGGCCATGGTAAAAACCGATAGTGAGATGGTTGCCTTCAAAAACATGATGATAAAAGATTCACTTCCAACAGAAGTAATCGTTACCGGTGAAACCAAGAAAATACTGGGTTATCTATGCAAAAAAGCGATTATTAAGAGGTCTCCAATTGGACAAAAAGAAAATGTTAGTGAGGTTTGGTTTACCCCGCAAATCCGCCCTTTTTATGTAGATCCAGATCCTGCATTCAAAAAGTTGGATGGATTATTAATGGATTTTCGTATCAACCAAGATGGCAATATTGTTCATATAAAAGCCAAATTGGTGATGCCAGCACCCATTGATGATAGTATTTTTATCGTGCCAAAAGATTACCAGTTTGTAACTGAAGCTGAGCTCACCCGCATCATGAATGTTCTGATGATGGAAAGACAAAACGGCCGTTAAAGTTTCAAAACTAAAGAGACATTTTATTTTGAGTAAAATTCTGTTTTGGGCGTGCCCCGCTTGAGGGCGGGTCGGGTCATCCACTGCTATCTTTTTGTCTGAATTTTTCCTCAATTAAACATCCAGCCACCAAGCTAAATCCTACTGAAAGAGACAAAAAGGATATCCGTTTCTACCCCTCACGCAGCAGTTGAAACATTTCGTTACTAAATGAAAATTGATGTAACTTGTACATGATTAATTTTTTTGTATCTATCAAATAGGCTAAATATTATTTCATTGTATGATTATTCCATTTTTGCTTATATAATGGAT
>JBIPMI010000366.1:0-2992 GCA_044369215.1 Bacteroidia bacterium
ATATACCATTCCAATCCTTTACCAACCAACTCATCAACATATAGCCAGATTACCTGCATCAACAGGATTAGCATCACGATCATAAATGTTGGAATAAATGACCGCAGATAATTTTTAATAATAAACAGATAAAACTTCTTCACAAATACGATGTTTGGAAAATAATGGCGCAAAAATCAATAAATAAACTGACAAATGAAGAGTTGAATCTTATTTGTTCTACTCATTACCCTTTACTCAAAAAAAGTGCCATGGGTAAAATAAAGGCAATTTTTGATGAAATAGGAAATGAACTTTCCGTTAAAATAACAACAGAACTGCCTGATTACAAGAATATTTATAAGATATCTAGTGGTGAAAATTTCGACAACTCACCCTATTTAGTGGTGGACATTCCACAATTAAAAAGCCAAAATTTTGGATTTGTTTTCAGAATATTTTTTCGATGGGGTCATCATTTTTCTCTACAATGTTTGTTCCAAAATGATGTTTTCGAGCCTAAAACCTTTATTACTGAGTTTAAAAAGTTAAATGATGATACTTGGATACTCTTAGGCACTGACCCATGGGAAAACAAACTTGAGCATTCTAATTTTATCAAAACAAAGGATTTAAATGATTCTGATTTGAGTAAACAAATTGCTAATGAAAATTGGACCAAAGTGTGTTTAGATTTTCCAATAAAAAAACCCGAAGACCTTCATTCGAATGCCATCGGGTTTTATATAAATCTGATTGAAATTTTAAAATTATCCTCCCAAAAGGGTTTTTAAATCGTGTACCTGGTTTTCCCAGAGTAAAATTGAATTTTTCTCATCAATAGCGTCAACGTGGTCAGTTACTACTAAAGCTACGTCATCAGTTAATTCATCTTGTAAAATTTCAAATTCAAAATACTCTTCATCAGAAAGATCTTTCCATTTAAATTTGATAGATTTATTTACAACTTTTTTAAGTAACTCAGCAATACTTTCGTCTCCGTCCCATTTAAATTTGTAAAAGTTGTTGTAGATATCAACGTCGTTACAAAACCATTGCGACAAACCTGAAGGTGAACTAATGTAATTAAACAGCATGGCAGGTGAGGCTTTAATCTCAAACTCCATTCTGATTTTCTTTTTGTTTGACTTTCCCATTCCTTTAGAAATCTTGATTAGGTTTGTGGCAAATATATATTTTTCATTCACTTGACAAACTTTTTTTATAGCTTTTATAAAATAAACTATAGAATTAACAAAAAAATAGGCTACAAAATGCAGCCTATTTCAATATTTTAGCTTATTTTTTTTTATTCACATTCTCTTCTTCACGAATATGAATTGGCCCTATTTGTTTTTCCCTGATAACTTTTTCACTTCCATCTTTTTGCTTTTCGATGGTTTCAACTTGTTTTCTAACTTTGTTTTCCTGTGAATTGTCATCGATTGTTATCCTAACCTTTTTATTTCCATTATCGGTTTTAATATCAAATTTTATATCTTCATCTGAATTATCTTTATCAAATTCTTCATCTTCCGATTTATCATCTGAATGTCCTTCACAATCTAAACATTTATTCAAGTTTTTTTCAACCTGATAAATTTCTCCATCCATTTCATCAAAATTTCTTTCATCAACAATTGATTTAATTGCATCATCTAGTTTTATATATTGATTTTCCGGTAAGGTTAATACTAAATCCATTTCTTGAAACCTAAACTGATTTTGATAATCAATAGTAAAATATGATGGAATACTAATTTTGTTAGCTTCAATTTTTAAATCATATTGAATAAAAGAAATATTCTGGCGTGCATCATCATGATTTGCTCCTTTTGATTTAAAAATTACTTTTATTCCTATTGAATCTTTTGGACCAGCTTTTCTTATTCTTAACTGATCAATTTCTATATAAACTCTTTTTTTAGAGTTATCAAGTACAAAACCCTGATCGTTAAATGTCACTTCAGCTTGCTCCCACCCCTTAAGATCTTCGTCAACAATCGGAATTTCAATACCTTCAACTATTAATGTATCTGATTTAGGAATTGAGATTGAACTAAATTGTGTTTTAACCTCATTAACTTTTACTTGTTGACTAAAAGAAACAGCGGCAAAAACTAAAAATCCAAATCCAATAAAAAAGAAACCTGCTAATGTACTTCCAACTAATGAACGACTCCATTTAACATGAAATATTCCTCTTATAACTAATAACAACAATCCCAAAATTGGAGTGAGTAAAACCAATGAAATACCAATTTTAGCTGACCAAATAATTGTAGGATCCTGAACCGTAAACTGAATCAATTCATTTAACCAAACTGTATTACCAATTCCAAAGAATACAGAGAACACTGCGATACTAATTGATACAACAACTATAAACAAGATAAGTGCAATAAATCCTAAAACAAGTTTTACAAAACCTCTTAATAAAGTTCCCAAAACATCACCACCTCTATTGGCAATATTGCTTATCTTACTAGGTCCTTGGTTATTTAAAATTTCGCGTTCAATATTTTTAATATCAACAGGTTCACCTTTCATCATCAGTTTATCGGCGGCGGTTATTGCCTTAGGTGTAATTGCCCATAATACTATATACAACCAAAATCCCGAACCAAAAACAAAAAATGAAACTACAAAAGCTAATCTTATCCAAACTACATCCAATGAAAAGTAATTTGATAGTCCTGAGCTTACTCCAGAAATAACTCTGCTGTCTATATCCCTAAAAAGTCTTCGTGTTCTGTTTTGCTTCTGAATTCTCATCATTTCAGCATCATCTCCAATAGCTTGAGGAATTACAATCCATAAAACCAAATAGAATAAAATTCCTGAACCATATAATATTACAGATGCAACAAATAATAACCTTACTATCACAGGATCAATATTAAAAAATGCAGCAATTCCGGATGCAATTCCACCTAATTTAGTATCATAAGGATTTCTGCGTAATTTATTAACTCGCTGTGATGGATTTCCTGAATGAAAACGATTTGAATTA
>JBIPMI010000368.1:0-2990 GCA_044369215.1 Bacteroidia bacterium
CATGCGCATAATCACTGATATATTTGAGTATTGCAGTTTGGAAGTGCCAAAATGGAATACGATTTCTATCAGTGGATATCATATTAGAGAAGCAGGTTCTACAGCAGTTCAGGAAATAGCATTTACACTTGCCAATGCAAAAGCGTATGCTCAGGCCGCCATTGAAAAAGGTTTGGATATCAATGTATTCGGACAAAGACTTTCATTCTTTTTTAATGCACATAATAATTTCTTTGAAGAGGTTGCAAAATTCAGAGCAGCAAGAAGAATGTGGGCTAGCATTTCAAAAGATTTAGGTGCAACAAATCCCAAAGCAATGATGTTGCGTTTTCATACACAAACAGGTGGTTCAACATTACAAGCTCAACAAGCCGAAAATAATATCGTAAGAGTAACATTACAAGCACTCGCTGCTGTTATGGGAGGAACTCAAAGCTTACATACAAACGGATTTGATGAAGCATTAAGCTTACCAACAGAAGCAGCTGCAAGAACAGCTTTAAGAACTCAACAGGTAATTGCTTTTGAAAGTGGTGTTGTTGATACAGTTGACCCTTTAGCAGGAAGTTATTTTGTTGAAAATCTAACAAATGAAATAGAGAAAAAAGCCTGGGAATACATTGCGAAAATTGATGCAATGGGTGGTTCGGTTTCTGCTATTGAACAAGGTTATATGCAAAGAGAAATTTCAGATGCTGCATATAAATACCAAAAAGAAATTGAAAACAACGAAAGAGTAATTGTTGGAGTGAATAAATTTACGGTAAAAGAAGAAGTTGCTCCCCCTGTTTTTAAAATCGATGAAAGTATTCGTGTTTCACAAACTGAGAAATTAAAACAATTAAGGTCGGAAAGAGATGCTGCTAAATTCAGTGCTGCAATGGCAAATCTTGAATCAGCAACTAAAGAAGGAAGAAATGTGATGCCTTATATAATTGATGCAGTTAGTGAATATGCTACTTTAGGAGAAATTGCTGATACCTTCAGAAATATATTTGGTGAATACAGAGCCTAAAAATAAAGGTTAATTAAACTGGATTTTTCTTAAAGACTATAATTACATTCATGAGAAATTTTTACCTGCTTGGATTAATCATCCTGTTTGCTTGTCATTCACCTAAAAAAGCTGTTTTAACAAAATCGAATTCCATAACAATAGTTAAAGATTCGGTTCCTGAAGCAGATTCTACTGCTTTAGTATTAATTAATAAATACAAGAAGCATTTAGATAAACAAATGAATGAGGTAATTGCTGAATCTATTTTTGATTTAAAAAAGGAATTACCTGAAGGCGCTTTGGGAAATATGGTTTCTGATGTTTTGATGAAATTTGCTAAAAGGAAGCCTGAAAATAAACCTGATTTCTGTGTTTTAAATCATGGTGGATTAAGGATTCCTGTAATTTATAAAGGTGAAATTTCTATCAGAACCGTTTTCGAATTACTTCCTTTTGAGAACATGCTGGTAATGGTTGAATTAAAAGGTGAAGATTGCCAAAAATTGTTTGATTTAATTGCAGACAGTAAAGGTGCACCTGTTGCCGGAATTACCATGATAATTCAAAATGGTAAAGCAGAAGAAGTTAAAATTAATGGTGAAAATTTTGATCCAAATAAAACCTATAAAATTCTGACAAGTGATTATATCGCAAATGGTGGTGATCATGCTGATATGATGAAAAATGCAGTTAGTACTTTTCAATATGATATTAAACTAAGAGATGCTGTAATTCAGGAATTAAGATTGCTTACTAAAGATGGAGGTAAATTAATAAATCAAAAAGATGGAAGAATTAAAGTTCAATAGCAGACGAGACTTTTTAAAAAAGACATCTTATTTAGTAGGGTTTGGCGCATTGGCTAATACTCCATTTCAATCATTTGGAAGTGTACAAGCTAAAAGATTAACCATCTTACATACCAACGACTGGCACAGCAGGATCGAACCATTTCCGGAAATCGATAAACAAAATGCAGGTAAAGGTGGAGCAGCTTTCAGAGCGGCATTAATTAAAAAAATCAGGTCGGAAGAAGAAAATGTTCTTTTATTGGATTCCGGTGATATTTTCCAGGGAACTCCATACTTTAATTTTTATGGAGGGGAGCTTGAATATAAATTAATGACCCAAATGGGTTATGATGTTGTAACTTTAGGTAATCATGATTTTGATAATGGAATTGAAGGAATCATCAAGCAATTACCTCATGCAGGATTTAAAATTGTAAATGCAAACTACGATTTTAAAAATACCGCCTTGGAAAAAGTAGTTTTACCATTTCAAATTATAAAAAAGGCCGGACTTAGAATTGGAATTTTTGGATTGGGAATTGAATTAGCAGGATTAGTTCCTGATAAAGCATTTGGAAAAATAGTTTACAATGATCCAATTATTGCAGCGGAGAAAACTTCAAAGTATTTAAGAGAAGAAAAAGGCTGCGATTTTATAATCTGCTTATCACATTTAGGCTTCAATTATAACGGGAAAAAAGCAAGTGACATGACATTATCAACATCAAATGCAGATGTGGATTTAGTGTTAGGAGGTCATACTCATACATTCCTAAATGAACCTGTTATCAACACCAATAAACTCGGGAAAAAAGTAGTAGTTAACCAAGTAGGATGGGCAGGAATAAAGCTGGGTCGGATAGATTATACCTTTGAACCTCTAGTAAACACTGCTACTATTACAAGTTTCGATTCTATAAGTGTCGGAAACATTCAGAAAATTTAAAGTGTTAAGAAATTGTAATGACTGAAGACTATTGATAATAAAAGACTCTTCGATGATTGAATAAATTTCTTAACAAAAATCACTACAAAGTTTCTTTCATTACAAAAAATTTTTTTTTGCCCGATAAAAAATTGTGTTAGAAATCAGTGCATAAAAATTTTCTATGAAATATTTATACATTTTGATGTTGATAACACTTTCCTATGTGAACTATTTTGTTCATTTTTACGAATCGAATTGAAAGAAAAAGATATGA
>JBIPMI010000367.1:0-2990 GCA_044369215.1 Bacteroidia bacterium
TTGATTATTCGAGAAATGCCAGATTGGGTATCAGGCCCGAATTTATTAATATCAGAGAAATAGTTACTAATGCATTTAATGATGTAAAATACTATTCAGGCCATCATGTTGATTTGATGCTTGATGTTGAAAATAACCTCCATTTTAGTTCTGATAAACCAAGGTTAAATACCGTTGTAAAAAATATAATTGCCAATTCCGTAAAATACTCAAGAAGAGAAATTGCAAATTCTTATATCAGAGTAAAAGCATTTAAAAAGAAAGAGGAAATTGTGTTAAGGATAGAAGACAATGGTGAAGGTATTAGTGAGTCAAATCTTCAGAAGGTTTTTAACATGTTTTTTAGAGCTTCTAATGTAACTTCTGGTACAGGCTTGGGTCTTTATATATGTAAGGAAATTGTTTCGAAATTAAATGGTAGAATCGAGGTTAGTTCTGTTTTAGGAAAAGGGTCTGTATTTACGATTTACTTACCTGCCAAGTTTGAAGCAGAAACAGATTTAATCGATTAGAATAATTATTCAGCTTTTATAAAAATTAATTTATAAAAAAAAATCTACTATCTTCGATATAGATTACCAACAATATAAAAATTTGGGTGGTTTAACTAAATTTATGGATAGGTGTTTTTTAATTGATGACGATAAAATATTTAACTTAATCAGTTCTAAAATGATTGAAAGGTCAGGATGGGAGTGCGAGGTAGTTGTTTTTAATTCTGCTGAATTAGCACTTAAACAATTAAACCTGGATTTAAATCATCCGGAATTAATACCTGTTTTGGTTTTATTGGATATTAGAATGCCTGATATGGATGGAATTACCTTTCTTCATAATTTAAATGAGTTTCCTGCTGATTTAATTGAATCAATAAAGGTATTTATACTGAGTTCTTCATTAGATGAAAGAGATAAGGAAATGGCCAATCAATTTCCTATGGTTAAAGGCTTTTTAAGTAAACCCCTGTCGATTGCCGATTTGAATCAAATCATTCATAATTAGTTTAACAAAAAATTTAACTCTTGTTGCTAAAAAAAAGAGCCTGTCTATTAATTAGACAAACTCTTTTTTAATTTCGATTGACAGTAGTCTTTTTCTTTTACTCTTTTTAAGCCGAATTATAATGCCTAAAGATAAAGGTTATAATGTAATTCCCGTTATTAATATAGGTTTGATTAAATCGCTCTATATACATACCCTTGTCAAAAAGAATATCTAATGCAGGATAGGTTTTAATCATTAATTCATTTTTAGCATCTGTTTCAATGTTAATTTCTGTGATGATGGTAACAACTTCTTGTTTTTTGTTAGGTCCACCACCTTTGTAAATTCCATTTGTTTCCATTTTTTTTGTCGGTTTCCGACTTCATTTTGTTTGAGATATATGTCCAGATACTAATTAAAGTTTGTCTCGTCCTGAAAAAAGTTTACACTTATTGATTAATAATCCTGTTACAAGTTTACACATTTTTTTGAATCCTGAATACCGTTTACATTTGTTTTACCGGATGAAGCGGAAGCGAGCTCTGCTGAGGAGCAACTCGCCAGGAATAATCCAGTCAGATGAGCATATAAATCCGTTATTAGGTTTACACTTGATAATGGATTTACTTTTTATATGCACTTCTGCCAAGCCTAATAAAACCTATGCCATAGCTACCTCCTCTTTTTTTTGTTTATTGATTTGATAATAATTTTTCCATCGTTTGTTGAGTTTTCCGGTTCCTTGATGTGCTTCAACAGGTTTAAGATTATCAATGCTCCCATGCGGTCTTAAATGATTGTAAGTGCTACAAGCTACAGCTATTGCTTGTTGTGCTATTTTAAAATCGACAAATACCTCTTCTAAAAGTTCAGATTTTAAAATACCGTTTACTCTTTCTGCAAGCGGGTTTTCCAAGGGGTCTCCATTTTCTGTCATTGAAATTTTAAAGTTATTACTCTGTAATAACTTTACATATTCATCGCAGCAGTATTGCACTCCTCTATCACTGTGATGAATTAAATTTTCACAATCTGTATTACCGGTCAAAGCCATTTTTAATGCTTTTAATGGACCTTTTGCCGATAAATCTTCACTCAAATAAAAGCCAACAATTTTATGGCTGTATGCATCTGTTATAAGTGATAAATAAGCAAAGTCATCCGATAAATGAATATAGGTTATATCACTTACCCAAAGCTGATTAGGGGCAATGGGTATAAAGCCTTTAATGATGTTTGGGTATTTTTTAAAACGATGTTTGGAAAGTGTTGTTATACATCCTCTGCGCTTTCGTTTTGTAATCAACAGGCCTCGTTCTGCCAATAGATTAAACATTGCATCTCTTCCTATTTGAAAATTATGGGCTTCTAAAAATCCTTGCATTTCATGCAATAGTTTTCGGGTGCCTAATCGCTTCTGATGCTTTCGATAACGCAACACTTCATCAATGACAATATCAGCTTCGTATGCTTTTTGCTGAATAAATTTTATGCCTTGATAGTAGCTTTGCCTACTATAACCAAGCAGCAAACAAAGGTCGTTTATGCAACGAGGCTTCCTTTGTCCAACTGTTTCTACCGCTTGGTGCCAGACTTTTTTCTGATGTCAATTTTAAGTTGATCTTCTGCAATATCAATCATTGCGTTGAGCAGCTCGTTGTGAAGTTTTGCTTTACGCAATTCTTCCTGCAAAGTTTTTACATCAGTTGGTAAGGGCTCTGCAGAAATTGGTTGGATTTGTGTTTTTGTTTTTGGCACTGATTTACCTTGAAATTTTCTTACCCACGAATGTATTAATCTGAAATCAATCTCATGCTTTTTTCCTAACTGGCGGTAACTTAATTCGCCCATTAAATACTCTGCAATGATTTTCTCTTGTTCTTCTTTTGTTTTCGTTCTTCTTTTCATTTTTGTTTACACTTTTTTGTGTAAACCTATTTTAGGACGAGACAAAATCTTTTAGATGATGATTTTTGTGAATTGTCAATTATTTTGTCTACACACTC
>JBIPMI010000081.1:0-10101 GCA_044369215.1 Bacteroidia bacterium
TTTCATCTTGTAAAAAAGAAGAAACAAAATCAGAAACAAAAACAGAATTATTAACGGCAAAAGCTTGGAAAATTAAGGCACAAACTATTAATCCAGGTGTTGTAGTATCGCCAAACCTACCAGCTGTTACTGATCTTTTTGCATTGTATGGACCTTGTCAAAAAGATGATACAGAAAAATACAATACAGGCGGAACAGGTGTTTCTGATGAAGGTGCTTCAAAATGTGACCCAACTGATCCTCAATCAGAAAATTTCACTTGGTCATTAATAAACAATGAAACACAATTGAAAAATGATGACCAAGTTTTTAATATTATTCAATTAGATGCTTCTACATTAAAATCAAATGTTAGTGTTGATGGAGCTCTTATAGGTGGAACTGCTGGCACTACTTACACAGTAACTACTACTTATTCGAATAATTAATTATTATTCTATAAAACAAAGGGGTTATCTTAAACGGTAACCTCTTTTTTTATGCCTATTATTCTGATTTAAACTAAATTTAAAAACTGAAATCTTTACTTAGTTACAAAGGAATTTGAATCATAATATTCACAAATTCTTATTCAACATTAGAAATCAATTTATATATGAAGGCTGTTTTAGATTTAGGAACCAATACCTTTAATTTACTAATTGGAGATATCAAACAAAAAGAAAAAGGAATTTTGGTTTCTTTGGAAGAACCTGTTATGCTTGGTAAAGGCGGAATTCAGGATAATCGAATAATGCCTGAAGCATTTGAAAGAGCATTTAATGTTTTAGAAAAATTTAAAACAGTTTTAAATCAATATCAAATTAAATCCATTTCTGCATTTGCAACCTCAGCTATAAGAAATGCATTAAACGGAGCCGATTTTATAAACCAAGTTTATGAAAAATTTCAAATCCAAATTGAATCTATCTCAGGAGATTTAGAAGCAGAATACATTTATTATGGAGTTAGAAATTCTTTCGATTTTTTGAATCACACATATCTAATTATGGATATTGGTGGGGGTAGTGTTGAATTCATTATTGGAAATAAAGAGCAATATTATTGGAAACAAAGTTTTGAAGTGGGAGCTATTCGTTTACATGAGAGATTTAAAAAACATGATCCAATTTTAAGTTCAGAAATCCTTGAAATCAAAACGTATTTATCAGAAAAGCTGACTCCATTACTTGATCAAATTAAACAATATCCTTTAAAAGGTTTGATTGGTTCGGCAGGTACTTTTGAATCAATGTGGCAAATTATTGAAGGGGACTTTTCATCAAATTGTGTATCAGTAAGTCCATATGCAAAGAGAGTAGATGAACTAAACTTGATTCAATTTTTACAGTTTATAATTCAATCTAATTTAGAAGAAAGAAAACAATTACAAAACCTAGTTGATTTTAGAAGAGAATATATTGTAGTAGCATGCGTTTTGATTGAATTTATTCTTCAAAATACGCAAATAAAAGAATTGATTTGTTCTGATTTCGCACTAAAAGAAGGGGTGTATTTTCATTCCTGAAAATACACCCCTTAACATATTCGAAATATCTAAATTAAGCCTTTGGATTAGCCAAAACTTTAACCTGCTCTTTTAGCTGATCAATTTGTTCGTGTAAGGCAATTAATTGACTGGTTAAAGATTCTTTATCAGCATCTGCTCTTTCTGTTAAAGTAGATTTTAATTGTGAAAGATTCCTTGATTGACTAGTTGTCAAATCTCCTCTCAAATAGTTTAACTCTCCTTGCATTTTAGTACTTTCATTGCTAATAGCATCTCTATTTTCCTGATCTAATTTATTTAAATCAGCTTCCATTCTTGAATTGCTTGATTTAATTTGAGATGAAACACTATTCTTTAAGCCACCAATTTGCCAGAATAATAAACCAATTGATACCAATCCCAAAACACCAATAATTACAATTAAAATTGTGTCTTTACTTTTTAATGAAGCATTTTCTGCTTGCAACATTTCAAAATGAGCCTTTTCGCCCGCTTGTAATTCTTCAATTAACATATGTGTGCTCTTCAAAGAATCAGATTGTAAACTAATTTTGAAATTAGCCGAATTAAGAATCTCCTCAACTTGTTGCATTTTAGTACTTAGCTCTGAAACTTGAGACATCTTCGAATTAATTGCTTGTTTGGCAGCGGCAGCCTGATCGTTTGCCGTTTTTATTTTTGCATTTAATTCTGTTTGAATTGTTTCAAAATCCTTTTTCAATAAATAAGGCACTGGTCCTTTAGGTTGAGCTGGTGCAGTTGTTGTTGGTTTTGGTGCAGCAGGCTGAATTTTCTTTTGTGCTTGAACATGATAAAAAAGTCCATTACACAAAATCATAAGAAGTATAATTTTCTTCATACAATACATTTTTCTTCGAAGTAAGCTAAAACATTGATAACTAACTATCAAAAAATCAAAAAAAATCAAATATCACATTTTAAAAATCAAAATTACCTTTTTGAATCAAAAAAATTGACTATTTTTAAGCAAAAATCTAAAGTGCAATTTCCCGATTTAGTAAAAAACAATGTAATTTGATTCAAAGGTTTATATTGAATAAAAATTGAACTATGAGTTTTCGCTGGCTTGCAAGAATTTGCTCCTTAATCGGGATGTTTTTTCTGGTTGGATTTTTTAATACAGAAACCATTATGAATCTTGATTTAAAAGGATGGGTTTTGTTTATTTTATTCCCATGTGTTTTACTTTCATCATACATATTAAGTTGGATGTATGATAGAACCGCAGCCACAATAAGTGTTGGAGTTATTGCACTTTATTATCTTTTACAATTCTTCTTTTATACAAGTTTTCCTGAAGGCAGTGCATTCTTCCTATTTACAATTCCTCCTGTTTTATTCATAATTGCCAGGTGGAGAGAAAACAGTTCTAAATTGAAATCAGCAAATTAGAGCCATTTTGCTTAACTCTTTTTTCAATCTGTTTACTGGCAAACCCATTACATTATAAAAACAACCATTTATTTTCTCAACTGCTGAATAACCAAACCAATCCTGAATTCCATAAGAACCGGCTTTGTCAAATGGATGGTAATTTCTGATATAATACAATAAATCCTCAGTCTTCATTTCATTGCAGAATACTTCAGTTTTTTCCGAGAAAACATGAATTTGATTATTGGTTCTGATACATACTCCGGTATAAACTTCGTGCTTATTGCCACAAATTGATTCTAGCATTTCCAAAGCTTCTTTTTCATTTTCAGGCTTATTTAAAACTTTATCGTTTACCCAAACTACAGTATCTGCGGTAATTAAAACTTGATCATGATTTATAACTTGTTCGTAGGCAAGCGCTTTTTTCCTTGCTAAAAATTCAGGAATCTCATTTCTTTTTAAACCCGAATCAAAACTTTCATCTACTTCATAGGTAAAGACTTTATACTTTAATTCAAGTCCTTTGATAAGTTCTTGTCGACGAGGCGACTTAGATGCAAGAATAATTTCCATACTAATCCATTACATCAACCCATTCGAATTGACCATTTTTAAACTTGAAAATATCCTTTTCAATAATAACCTCATCTCCATCCTTAATCTTTTTCATATCAACATCGGTATTGGCTGTATGAATCGAACCTTTTGTCTGATAAGCAATTTTAAGGTATTGATCGTTGACACCTTTTTTGGTACCACACAATATTATATGAATAGGCTTCCTAATTCTTTTCAGAAGCGCCATGTCTCTAACCTGACTATCATCCGCCAAAAGTACAATATCTCCATAATCCCTATAGGCAAGTATTGAGGCTGTTATGGCTTCCAAATCATTTTCCGGATCATCGCCACCCTCACCTAGTTTTCTGACATCTTCAATATCCTTTTTGAGTTTTTTATAATCTTTTGCTTCATAAGTATGCACGCCACCTGTTCTGCCAACTACCTTCTTTTCATCCGCTAAATTATCTCCATCATTAAATAAAGCATAATATTTAATTTTCCCATCTTCAAAGGTCTTTTTAAACCAAACCAATAATTGTCCTATGTATGGAAACATGGAGCCTGTCATATCAACAACCAATAAAACCTTTTTCCACTGAGGATTGCGCTCAAATACCTTAAAAATTGTTGAATCCCTTATTTTATACTCTCCTGTTAAGAATTTATCGAATTTCAATGTAGTTTCTTTTGTTGGACTCTCATAGGTAACAATTCCTTTTTTATCAAAATGGGCATAACTTCCAACCAATTCGCCTTTAACAAATTGTCCTTCTGTCAACAAAAATCCACCTTGATCAAAATTTCTTTCATATCCATTTTTTTGACCACCTACATAGATTTCCTCTGTTCTGGTACTACAATTTGAAAAAAAAGTAAGACTTGGGCCATTTAATGTTCCTTTTTGATAAGTATTGCTGAATTCAATACAATCCTGAATATCGTAGTATTTAATTTCTAATCCCTCTTTTTCGCCGTTTTCATAATATACTTCATATTTTAAATCGCCGTTGGCCCAGAAATATCTCCAGAAACCATGCTTTTTACCATTAGCTAAAGTTAAATTAATGGTATCACCTTCCTGTATCTCAAATGTTTGGGCAAATGAGTTAAAAGAAAAAAGTGAAATAATAATTAAAAATGAAAAACGTAAAAACTTCATGCGCTGTCAAATATACGTCGACTAAAACAAAAGCAACATAATTGAGGTTTAAATTTATATGAAAACTAAACTGATGGACTTGTATATCAGTCAAACACTGGATGCAAACAAAACACCTGAATCTGTTTATTTATTTGCCAAATCTGCAGGAATTGCGGAATCGGAGTTTTACAATGAATTTTCTTCATTAGAATCTCTGGAAACCGAAATTTTTGCTGAATGGTGGAATAAAACGGCCGAACAAGCAGGAAGTACCGAAGTATTTAATACGTATTCTGCTCGCGAAAAGGTTTTGTCATTGTTTTTTATGTGGATTGAAAACCTAAAAGCAAATAGAAGTTTTGTAAATTTTTTGTATAAACGCGACCATCATTTTCCTCCAAAAATGCCTGCTTATATCAAACCTTTAAAAGAGGCATTTAGTAATTCAATGAAACCAATTCTTTCGGCAGCAATTGATGCCAATGAGGTAGTTGACAGAAAGTATTTAAGTGATAAATATGTAGATGCATTGTGGTTGAATTTTATTTTCATCACTAATTTCTGGATGAAAGACCATAGTAAAGCTTTCGAAAAAACAGATGAAGCAATTGAAAGAAGTATAAACCTGAGTTTTGATATGTTAGGCAAATCGCCACTGGACTCAGCTTTAGAATTCGGCAAATTTCTTTTTCAGAATAGATAACAATGGAACAAAATAGTATACCTTCAGGAAAGGTTGAAAGAGCCATGCGCTTTGTGAAAACAGGCGTACAAATTGGCGGTAATTATATTAAACACTATTCTAAAAAAATGGTAGACCCTTCATTAAGCAGAGATGAGCTGCATGAAGACAATGCCGAAGATGTTTATAATGCTTTGAGTGAATTAAAAGGTTCAGCCCTAAAAGTTGCTCAAATGTTAAGCATGGAGAAAAATGTATTGCCTCGACAATATACCAACAAATTTGTGATGGCACAATACAGTGCTCCCCCCCTTTCAGGTCCGCTTATTGTGCAAACCTTTATCAAACAATTTGGTAAAACCCCACAACAGATGTTTGATACTTTTGAAATGAAAGCAGCTAATGCAGCAAGTATAGGGCAGGTCCACAAAGCTACTAAAGATGGAAAAGAATTGGCCATTAAAATTCAATATCCCGGAGTAGCAGAAAGTATTAAAAGTGATTTAAAAATTGTAAAGCCAATTGCTTTTAGGTTACTCGAATTAAGTGAAAAGGAGTTTGATAAATACATCAAGGAAGTTGAATCGAAGTTATTAGAAGAAACTGATTATGAATTGGAACTGAAACGTTCTTTAGAAATCTCTTCTTTGTGCGCTCACATTCCAAATTTAGTGTTCAGTAAATATTATGCTGAATATGCATCCAAAAGAGTTTTGGTAATGGATTGGCTCCCGGGATTACATTTAGATGAATTCCTAAAAACAAATCCTAGCCAGGAAATAAGAGACCAAATTGGTCAGGCTATGTGGAATTTTTATGAGTACCAGGTTCACATCCATAAAGCAGTTCATGCAGATCCTCACCCGGGAAACTTCTTAATGATGGAAGATGGACGTCTTGGAATTATTGATTTTGGTTGTGTGAAAGAAATTCCGGAAGATTTTTACTACCATTATTTTGCTTTACTTGTTCCTGAAATCATGCAAAGTGAAAGCAGCATTAAAAGAATAATGGAACAACAGGAAATCATTAATCCAAATGATTCTGAAGAAGCTAAAGCTGTAATTACTGATGCATTTTTACGAATGACAAATTTGCTAAGAGAACCATTTAACCACGATATTTTTGATTTTGGAAATGATGCTTATATAGATAAAATATATGAATTAGGTGAAGAAGTAAGCAAAATGAAAGAATTAAAAAATAGTAAAGAAGGTCGTGGTTCTCAGCACGCATTGTACATTAACAGGACCTATTTTGGCTTGTACAGCATGCTAAACATGCTTAAAGCGAGAGTAAAAACAGGTTTGGGTGATTGGCAAAAAGATTTATTAGAGTTTCATGAAGAAGAAAACCTAGTATCTTAAGTTACTTTGATTACTAATAAAAAAAGAGCTTGATGCAATGATGTGCATCAAGCTCTTTTTTTATAAATTGGAGGTAGGTTCACTACTGAGTAAGAAATATTCCTATATCACAATATTTCTAAAGTTCTAGTTTATGCTAATACAAGCTTCAAATCTTCAATCAAGTCTTCAATATCTTCTACACCAACACTCAGTCTTAATAAATTATCGACAACACCGGCAGCTTCTCTTTCTTCTTTCGGAATTGAAGCATGGGTCATGGTTGCAGGATGGTTAATTAAACTTTCAACTCCACCTAAACTTTCTGCAAGTGTAAAAACTTCAAATGAAGAGGCAATTCTAAATGTATCATCAAGACTTGCATCTTTTAAAACAATTGAAATCATTCCACCAAAACCACGCATTTGTTTTTTCGCAATTTCATGGTTAGGATGATCTGTAAATCCAGGCCAATAAACCTTTTCAATTTTTGGATGATTCTTTAAGAAATGCGCAATCACTTCACCATTTTCACAATGAGCTTTCATTCGAAGATGCAAAGTTTTTAATCCGCGTAAAACAAGAAAACTATCCTGAGGACCAGGAGTTGCACCACATGAATTATGTATGAAAGCCAATCTATCGTAAAGAGTTTGGTCGTTAACACATAAAGCGCCCATTATAACATCACTATGACCACCCAAATATTTAGTTACACTATGCATCACAATATGTGCACCTAAATCCAATGGGTTTTGTAAATAAGGTGAAGCAAAAGTATTATCAACCGCCAATATTAAATTATTGGCCTTTGCAATTTCTGCACAAGCAACAATATCTACAATTTGCATGGTTGGATTTGTAGGAGTTTCAATCCAAATTAACTTGGTTTTATCGTTGATATAATTTTTGATATTTTCCGCATCATTTAAATCGATAAAATGAAATTTAATGCCAAAACCGGCAAAAACTTTTGTGAACATTCTATAGGTTCCGCCATATAAATCATTCCCTGTAATTACTTCATCACCCGGAGCTAATAGTTTTGCAACAGCATCAATTGCACCCATTCCACTGCTAAAACACAGTCCATGATTAGCATTTTCCAAAGCAGCAATGCACTTTTCTAAAGCCGATCTGGTAGGATTTTTACCTCTGGCATAAGCATAACCTTGGTGTTTACCCGGACTAGCTTGCCAAAAAGTAGATGTTTGATATATTGGAGTCATTACTGCACCTGTTGAAGGATCAGGTTCCTGGCCTGCATGAATTGCTTTTGTTCCGAATTTCATATACTGGTTTTATGTTTGTTTTCTGCCACAAACTTACTCAGGAATTCATTAGTATTAAAGTATATTGAAATAATTCAAGAAAAGATTGTGAATTTTGATGAAAAGTTTTAAATTTCTCGAAGAATTTAAAGCATCATGCCTACACAGTTTATAACTAAAATGAATAAAACAGAAGCCGGTTTTCATCTTTTGATGATTTTAAGCCTGGCTGATGGAAATATACAAGCAGCTGAAAGCTCTGTTATTCTTGATTTTCTGGAGGAAAATTTCCATGAACCTATAGAAATTATCAAGGAACAAGCCTTCTTAAGAGCACTTCCTGAAGAGGAAAGATTAAACCATTTAACTGAAACTGCTCATCAATTGTATAAAATAACCAATCAGGATGAACGTCATAATCTGATTGAATTTGCCATGAAAGTAGTTATGGCCGATAAAAAAATGGAATTGGAAGAAAATTCCTTCATCAATGCATTATTCGATGCATGGGATTTAGAATAAGCTCTAGACTAGCTCATTAATTAATTTCTATACCCCAATTTTAAAACTAATAATTCTATTAGCTGATATTTCTTTGCCAAAAAATTGACAAAAATCAGCTTATTTTTATTTAGACTAATTCCAAATAGTGTATTTTTGTTGCTGTTAAATTAACCCTAGAATGGCAAAAATCACATTTACTAAACTCTTCATTTTTATTCTGATTTGTTTTTTCACCCAAACACTTTCTGCTCAGGTAAAAGGCAAATTGTATGATTCAAATAAAAAAATCTTAGCCGCAACACCAGTCTACTTAAATAATGGAAAAAGTGTCATCACAAATCAAAATGGTGAATTTGAATTCAAAAATATTCTTGATGGTTCTTATACAATTAGTGTTCAAATTCAAGAACAACTTATTCAAGTTCAAAGCTTTCACAAAAACAGTGAATTCTTAAATTTAGGAGAAATTGCCATTCCTAAAAACCAAGAATTAGGTGAAATAATTATTGCAAAACCACTTTTGAATAATGGTATTGAAAGAATGCCCGAAATCAGAGACAATGTTATATACGCTACCAAAAAAAATGAGGTTGTAAAATTGAGTAGTGCCACAGCAAATTTAGCCCAAAACAATAGTCGTCAAATATTTGCAAAAGTACCCGGAATTCATATTTGGGAAAGTGATGGAAGTGGCGTTCAAATGGGAATTGCAGCAAGAGGATTAAGTCCTAATCGTATGTGGGAATTTAATACCCGTCAAAATGGTTACGATATTTCTAGTGATCCATTTGGTTACCCGGAAGCTTATTATACTCCTTCGGTAGAATCATTAGATAGAATTGAAATCATAAGAGGTGCGGCCTCCATTCAATTCGGCCCACAATTTGGTGGTATGGTTAATTATATCAAAAAGAAATCTATTGCAGGAAAAAAAATAGGAGTAGAATCAACCCAAACTTTTGGAACTTATGGTCTATTCAGTAGCTTTAATTCAGTTGGGGGAAGTATAGGGAAATGGAATTATTACGCAAATATCAATTATAGAAGAAGCGATGGATGGAGACAAAACAATGCCTACAATACCTGGAATGGATTTGTAAACCTTGGTTATAAAATTAATCATAGAATGAACATTGCTTTAGAGTTAACCCGCATGGACCAGCTTGTTCAACAACCCGGTGGATTAAATGATTCGATGTTTGCAATCGACCCGAAATCTTCAAGTAGAAGCAGGAATTGGTTTGATTTAAAATGGACAATTCCTGCTTTAAATTTTGATTATAGAATTAATGCAGATAACAGCTTAAATGTTAAAATATTTGGATTGATAGGAGAAAGAAATAGCATTGGTTTTTTAAACGCAATTAACTTACCTGATACCATCAACAAAACAACAGGTCAATATCAATCAAGAAGGATTGACATAGATAATTATAAAAACTGGGGAAGTGAAATTAGATACCTTAAACATTTTCAACTATTCAATCAAAAACAAAGTCTCTCTTTAGGTATGCGTTACTTCGAGGGTGAAACCAAAAGATGGAGAAATACCAACGGAAATACAGGCTCTAATTATGATTTAAGTGTAACCAATGTTAATAGAAGTTTAGACCTCATTTTTAAAACAAAAAATACAGCTCTTTTTGCTGAACAACTTCTTAACTTCAACCAAAGATTAAGTGCAACAATTGGCTTTAGGTATGAAA
>JBIPMI010000369.1:0-2984 GCA_044369215.1 Bacteroidia bacterium
AATAAACTGATTTGTTCTTGTTTTTCAATACCAATCTGACGAGCTTTAATTAAAGCATCAACGCGTGTTGATGCTTCAATTAAAACCAATTTTTCTTCTATTTCAGTGGCCTGCTTTTCGAAATTCTTTTCGATAATATAAACCAATTTTGCAGTATACCAATTCATAAAATTTAATTAGTAACTTCTAATATCTACTCCACCAAAAACACAAGCTCCTTTTAATATTAAAACTTTGTTATTTGCTGATGAACCCGGTGCCATCATTGGTCTTTTATCTTCAACACCACCTAAAATAGTAACAATATCAGATTGAACATTCCAATTAGCCGGCACCAATAATTTAGTACCACCGAAAATATTATTCACTTCTAAAATCACTCTTCCATCAATATCAGCCTGCATTAAATTTACTTCAGAGCCACCAAATATGGCATTTATCTCCCCGCCTTTAAACTCTTTGCTTAAAACAACTCGTTTTGTTCCTCCAAAAATGGCAACTACTTCTAAATAATCTTCGCTAGTAGATTGTTCATTATAACCTATATCAAAAGAACGGGTTCCATCATACTGTTTTCCTCTAAAATGTCTGTTTTTAAAATGGTGACCTCCAAACTCTGTTTTATTTCTTTTTGGTTTAAACACCATAAATAAACCGGCTCCTATTAATAAAATTGGCCAGAAAAATCTTTGAAATTCTAAATCAGGAAATGCTTTTCCAACCAAAAATACTGAGCCAACTAAAATTAAAACCAGCCATCCCGGCTTACGGAAATTATGTCGGGCTCCTGTATACAATCCAATTCCAATTAATAACATTGGCCATGTGAAAATGATAGAAGGAAGTTCAACTCCTAATTCTCTTATTAAAAATAAACCTCCAAAAGATGCCAATAATATTCCGGCTAGAATTCTTCCATCCCAACCATTTTTTCCGTTTTCCTGATTTGGAACTTTGTTCTCTTCAAAAGTTCCGTTTTCATTTGTTTTTGTTTCTATGATTTCCATCATTTGTTTCGTTTTGATAGGTCAAAGGTATATTCATGCCTACTGCCCATTTTACAAATTCGGCCCAATTGAAAGAAAAATCGGTAATTGGTATAAAATGGTCGGTGAATAGCTCGCCAATTATTTTAGATTTGCAGTCAATTCAAATATAGAATGAAATTATTTAGGGTATTTCTAGGCATCTTTTTATTGGTAGCATTGTTTTTAGGCATCGCTTTCTTTTTACCTCACACATATAGAATTGAGAAATCAATTGTAGTAAACCGTCCTGTTAATCAAACATTTCAGTATTTAAACAACATGAAAAACTGGAAAGATTGGAGCCCTTGGAACACCGAACTTGATAGTTCACTGGTTTTCTTTTATTCAAGAAATAGTGAAGGTACAGGTGCTCGTCAGTATTTTAGAGGTGGATTATATGGTTGTGGCAGACTAAATATCAGCAATAGCCAAATAAATGAACGTATTGATTACGATTTATGGATGAATGAGGGAACCATTACCACTAAAGCCACATTTATGTTTGAAGGTCTTGGTGGTAAAACAAAATTAACCTGGTTAGATTCGGGTGATGTTGGGAACAATCCAATTTTCAGGTATATGCTAAGTTCTAAAATCAGTTCAACAGAACAGGCTTTTGAACAAGGTTTGATTACTATTAAAAGAGCCGCAGAGGAACATACTTTTAACGAGATTCCGGCGCTTCCTTATTAAGTTCAAGTCCGACTTTATTATTCGTTGTCTTTGTCCTGGTAGTAATTTCTTTCATTAATCAGAATTCTAACAGGTTCAGGAATCAGGTATCTGATAGATTTCCCTGCCTGAATACTTTCTCTGATATAGGTTGATGAAATATTCAACAAGGGAACTTCAAAAAGTTTAATCTGAGGATTGTTAGATAATAATGGCTTTTCTACTATACCGGCTCTGGCATAAACAAATACTTTATGCTGTTTTAATATTTCTTGATAATCTTTCCATCTATGAAAATTCTGAAGATTATCACCACCAATGATTAAAGTAAAATCATGTTCCGGATGTAAATCCCGCAAATGTGATAAGGTATTTACTGTATAGGAAGGACGATCCAAGTGAAATTCAACATCAATTGCCTTGAATCTTTTATCATCACGAATAGCGAGGTTGAGTAATTCCAATCTGGCATTTTCATCGAGTAATTCATCATTAACCTTAAATGGATTTTGCGGACTTACTACAAGCCAGATTTCATCCAAACCGGTATAATCGGCCATATAATTGGCGATGATTAAATGTCCGGTATGAACAGGATTAAATGAACCAAAAAATAAACCGATGTTCATACTTACTTATTAAGAAATGAATTAACCAAAGATTCAGCCTTTTCTAAAGCAATACTTAAATCATCATTCAACAAAACCTCTTCAAATTTTGATTGAAATTCCAATTCATGAACTGCTTTTTCAACTCTCATTTTAAGTGTTTCTTCGGTTTCGGTAGAACGGTGTCTCAAGCGATTTTCCAAAGTTGCTACATCAGGAGGTTTCACAAAAACAGCTAATGCGTTATCTCCATAATAGTTTTTGATATTCAATCCGCCAACCACATCCACATCAAACAAAACTACTTTACCTAAAGCCCAGATTCTCTCGATTTCAGCTTTTAAAGTACCATAAAAATTACCTCCATAAACTTCTTCGTATTCAAGGAATTCATTGTTTTTAACCTTCTCGGCAAAGATTTCTTTAGTAAGAAAATAATAATCCTTTCCATCAACTTCGTCTTCTCTTCTGTTTCTGGTGCAAGCCGAGACAGAAAACATGAGTTGATTGTTTTGTTGAAGCAAGTGTTTAACAATGGTTGTTTTTCCACTACCAGATGGAGCACAGAAGATGATAACTTTATTCATTCCTTAATTTGGGGATACGAATTAACACTTAGTTCATCAAAAATAAAATTGGATAGCCTTGAAAATCCAATAAAGTTGAGGAATTAGTC
>JBIPMI010000370.1:0-2977 GCA_044369215.1 Bacteroidia bacterium
AGCTGCTAATCCACCTGCTGCAAATAAATCGAGGTTGGTAAATAAATCATTGGTATACATGATTGTATTGTGCCAAATCATAGGTTCGAACCACCTCATTAAAATGGAAACCGGAAAACAGAGTAGCAAAAAGTATGGAATGAATCTCAATGGCAAGACACTCATCAACAGTAACCAAAAAATATAAAAATGTTCTTCAATGCACAATGACCAAAACACAGATAAAGGTGTGGTGATGGGGAATTGGTCACTCATTAACATTTTGTAGTTTTCGAGAAAGCTGAATGAGTAAATCCAATCGGGTTCATAACCGCTAACAATTCTTAATCCCCATGAGCCGAGTAAATCATTTGGCATAAAGTAAACAAATGCCATTACCAAAAAATATACAGGCCAAATACGGAGGATTCTTCTCATCATAAATCGTTTGGCATTGATTTGATTGTTTGTTGTTTTCTCCTTCAACAAAAGCCAGGTAATGAGAAAACCACTCAGAACAAAAAAGAACATCACGCCAATTCCACCACCCGTTTTTATCTGCTGAAACCACCAAACAGAACTCACTATTGGAACATGCAGCAGGTACACTTTGGCAAAGGCAAAAAACCTCAGCGCATCAATGTTTTTAAAATGGAATCTTGCTTTCATGAACCTGCAAAATAAACAAGCTTTCTGAGCAGGCAAATCATTTGCTTGTTATCTTCAAAATTGGACTTAGCTTTGCAGTTCATGAGAAGGGTTTTTCTTGTTTTACTTTTGTTGGTAGTTATGGCTCAAAGTCTTGACAGACTTATGATTATAGCTGCTTTTCAATTGAATCAGGAAACCATCACCGAGTTGTTTTGTATCAACAAAGACGAACCTGAAAAAAAATGTAAGGGTTGTTGTTACCTGGCCAAGGAAATTAAAAAAGCCAATGAAGGTGAAAACAAGGTTCCATGTGGCTTAAAGCAACATGAAGCTCCAACTTGGTTAGTCTTCGAACAATTAGCTCATGTTATTTCACCGTTACATTCCTTTGGTTTTGAACCTGGAGTTTATCCGGAAACCTATTTCCCTTTGGGATTTATTTCGGGTGTCTTCCAGCCGCCACGTGCTTAGTTTGTGTTTTTATTAAAGGGCCTCATCCTATTTAATTCTTTAAATTTTCAAATTCCGTAGTTCCGATAGCGGAATCCTTTAAGGCATTGCCTAAGGTTTATTCTCGGAATAATTTTAATTTATATAAAAATGAAAAAGCTAGTTTTAATCGTAATAAGTATCATCAGTTTCCAATTTGTTCAAGCCCAAAGTATCATGGATAAATGGCCTGAATTAAAAACATTCCATAGTATCATGTCTCAAACTTTCCATCCAAGTGAGGAAGGAAATCTTCAACCTATCAAAGAAAGAAGTAAGGAGATGATGGAAAAAGCTGAGCAATTGGCTGATTCAAAAATTCCATTGGAATACAAAACGGATGCCATTGTGAAAGCTGTTGAACAATTAAAATCAGACACTAAAAAATTGCACAAAATGGTTGGCAATAAAGCAAGTGATAAAGAAATCACAGCTGCATTATCTGCACTTCATGATGTATTTCATCAGATAGTTGGTCTTTGTAAAAAAGAGAACGAACAACACTAAAATGAACAGGATTTTGAGTTTGGCGGCAGGTATAATTTTGATACTTGCCGCTTGCTCCGGTCCGAATCAGCAAGGGTCGGGAGCAAAAGAGGAACAAGCAAAAAAAATGAGTGAGCAAGTAATGAATACGCATGATGAAGCCATGAAGTTTTCGTCGTTGGTACTCAAATTAAAGCGCAGAATCAATGATAAAATTGATAGCTTAAATGAAACAAATGGGAGAGATGTTTATCAAAAAGTTTCTTCACAATTGTATGCAGCCGATCAGGAAATGCTGAACTGGATGAGAAATTACAAAGAGCCAAACCTGAGTGCTGACACAGCTTTGGCTTATCTTCAAAGTGAATATCAAAAAATACTAAAGGTAAAATCACTTACAGATACTAGTATTGCAAACGCAAAAAAATTATTAAATGAGAAATAGAATTTTAGGATTGCTTTTTGTTTTGTTTTTGATGTATTCATGTACTAAAAAAAAGCTTCCTATCCTAGGTTATAAAGTTGCCAAAGTTACTGTAGTTGATGGCAAAGAAGTGATTGATAGTATTTATCCAACTATTCCAGATTTTGAATTTACCAATCAGGAAGGATTGATAGTAAATCAGGAAACAACAAAAAACAAAATTTATGTGGCTGATTTTTTCTTTGTAACATGTCCAACTATCTGTCCAAGGATGAAAAAGAATTTGTTGGATGTATATGCAAAGTACAAAAGCAATCCCGACTTCTTAATTCTATCACATACCATCGATCCGGAACACGATAGTATTGCTGTTTTAAAAGATTATGCTGAACGATTAGGTGCAGATGCAAAGCAATGGCATTTTTTACGAGGTGATAGAGAAACAACATACGAATTGGCAGAGCATGGATATTATTCTACAGCCATGGCAGACTCAACAGAACCAGGTGGTTTTGTGCACAGTGGGGGTTTAATTTTGGTAGACAAACAAAAACAAATCAGAGGTATTTATGATGGTACCAATGCCAATGAAACAAAGGTTTTAATTCAGGACATAGAAACATTGATGAATGAAAAAGAGTAATTTATTAATGTTGATGTTCGCGATGATTTTGGCTTCATGTGGTGAACAACAAATGCCAGATAACATGAGAAGTTTGGCAACAGGTTATGAAATGTATTCTGTTCATTGTGAAAATTGTCATGGTGCCGAAGGAGAAGGATTGGCAAGATTAATTCCACCATTAAAGAATTCAGATTTCATAAAAAAATATCCCGATTCAATTGCTGGTATTATACGCAACGGACAAAAAGGAGAGATTCTTGTGAATGGAATCAAATACAATTTAGCCATGCCAGCAAATGCTGTTTTAACAGATGATGAATTGA
>JBIPMI010000082.1:0-10068 GCA_044369215.1 Bacteroidia bacterium
AACCAAATTTCCTGACCAGATAATCGGGCATGGTAAAAGGTTTTTTTGAAAGGCAATAAATTTAAAAATGCTTTTGTTGTGACTGGAGCTTCTTCCCAATACAATAAAAAACGAATAGGAGGATCATTTAAATAAGAAATTACAAAATCATATTTTAGCATCATCTAAAATAATTGAAATTTCTAATAAAACCACCTTTATTCAATTCATGTAAACAAGTGGATAGTTATCGAATTTCCGAGTCCTATTTGCAATGTTTAATTAGCCTCTCCTGTTAAATAAAAATCATATAATTCAAATATTATTTACAAGTCTTGCATTAACTACTGAGCTTGAGGGGCAACAATGAATGGGTTCTTATGAACCATATAGTAAATCCGAATTTATAAAAAACCTTGCAAAATCCTTATCCTTTTGAGGCATTTGTTTCGTCCACTCAATTGTTTCCAAAATTCTCTAAATTGGATAAATTTTTAACATTTCAGTCCAATCTTTTAGAGTTCCCCTAATCAATATTCATTCAATCACTAGCTTATAACTTTTCTCAAAATTGAAAGTACCTAGGTCGTATTCCCAAAGCAAATAATCAGGTATATTGAGCTTTCTATTCATTTAAATACAATTCATTATTTATCTCAAAAAAAGGAATAAATCTCAATACTTCAACAAGAGTTTTAAATCAAGATACAAATGTATTATGCAAACAATAATGATCATCATATAGCATAATCAATTCATTAAATTCAATTTCTGAATGGCATTAATTGCTTGTTTAGTAAATGAGTTGTTTGCTTGAAATTGTAAATTTCTTTCTAAACTAGATAACAGATCATAGTTCAATGCAGGATATTTGTATACTATTTTCATTAACACTTTTAATGAAAAACATTTGGTAGAAATATCTGAATGAGGGCTATTTAGCCAAACAAATAATTCATTTAAAACCTCAGCTTCAATATCATCAGGAATTCCACAATGAAGAAAGAACTTGGCTAAACTTCGATTGAAATTTAAGATTCCAAATTGCTTCCTGTTTAAAAACAAAAAACTTAAGTGAGGAAAAAGTAAACTTGGTTTATTAACCGATAAATCGCCAAGAAACCAGGCAAATCGCATATTGATGGGATGAGGTTCAGTCAATAAGTGAAGTAATTCATTCATATCAGCATGAGTTTCTATAAACTCATTTAATGCTAACTTTCGTTGAGCATCTGTTGAATTATTTGATAGAACTAATTTAACATTAGTGATGGTTAAACTCATATTTCAAAAGTGTTAAATATATCTGAATTATACCTCAGAAGACAAATATTTTTATATGAATTTCCGCTTCTTTACAAAAATCAAATTTATAGAAACCTTTTAGCTAATTATTAGTCATTGAAATCAAAAAAACACAAAAATGAATTATAAGCAGAGTTCTATTTCTTAACGTAATTTCTTAAAATCCTGAAGGGATGACATTATTATAGAAAATAAAATTTGAAGAAGCACCGCCCCCAAATAGAACAACGCGGACCTTTGGTCCGCGTTGTTCTGTTTGGGGGATTTTGTTATGATCGTTTTTCTATTAACATATGACCACCTTTCGGGCTCATTAATTTCATTGAATAGTGCATTTTAACTCCAATTTACTTTTTAAAAACAATTCTCAACATATAAACTGTTTTTATAAAAAAATATTTGGGGTATACATGTTGCTATTCGTATTTTATTTTTTTCGATGTAATAAACCAATGCTCCAACTTCCTTTTATTCCTAAATAATAATTATCAAAACCTCCACTTACTTTGGGGTCGATAGTAATTTGATTTAAAATTCGATTATACTCTAAACTAAGATCAAAATAGTTTGATATACTGATTCCAACTAAGGGTCTGATACCAAAATTAAAAGCTGGTGAATGGTATAAAACACTGTAAGAGCCGATTCCAATACCTACAAAAGGTCTTACTTTCCTCTTAAAAAAGTAATGATTATAAGTAGGACAAAATGATAAGATATCATAAGCATTAATCGCATCAGTCTGGTAATCTTCTGTAACTATTGCGAACTCCATATTCAAACCAATTGAATTTTGATTGTTATAAAACCACTTTGGATAGATATGAAGTCCAAAGCCACCGTTTTTGTTGTTATATTTAGGAATAGAATTATCAAAGAATCGTTCAGGGACGTTTCCTTGAAATCCGAAATTTAATCTAATATTCTTGGCTTCCTGGGCGAAAATGGTGTTGCAAACAAAGAGGTTAAAGAGAATTAAAAAAATCTTCTTCATACTTTTATATTTTAACATTAATCAATACAAGAGGTAAAATCAGATTTAAGCAATTAAAAAGCACTATTTGTTTTTACTCCTCTTCAAAAATTCCAATATCCAATCCTTCTAATCCAGCTTCAATTAAAATATCTTGACCACCAATTTCCAACATCAATTGTTTGTTTGAATTTTCTTCTATTAAAACCTGGTCAATTACCTTTCCAACCAAATCTTTCCATAAAACACTTGTGCTTCTGTCTCTGTCTTTAATGAATAAAGCGCCGGCAAATTCAGCCATCAACTTTTTGTTTTCTAATTCTAAATCAAAATGCGGTATACAAATACCCTCACAAGATTCATCATATCGAATAAAAAGAGATTGATTCTCGGATAAAAAGAAGCCTATAGTATCAATATATTCAAACTCCTCTCCTTTTTTAGCGCGATTCTGCCAATAATAATAAACTACTCTGACCAATACTTTTCCTTCAATAGAAAGTAAACTTTTTAATTCTTCTGTTATAAAACTCATAGATAAAATAGAATCGGCAAGTTGAGATAATTTTTTGGGATTTGAAATAAAACTATTCGAAGGCAAATTGTAAAAAACTCCGCTTTTAAAATACAATTCCAAAAAAGCAATTATTAAAAAAGCAAATCGATTTCAAAACAGAGGAAAATATGCAATTGAATCATCAAGTTTAGCTGATGGAAAATACATGGTGATGGTTTATGCTGATATTGAATTAGCCGGAAAAGAATCATTGTTAGTTATCAAATAAACTAAATGAGATACTAAGATCTTTGGATTTTAGTTATTGAAACAAGAAAAATTGTTTGGTTGTCATGGTCCAAACAAAACATACAGAGCCACTCAGAAATGGGTTGCTCTTGTTTTTTTATCTGTCTTTGGTTTTAAAATCAGCATAAAACCAACAAATCAACTTAAATTGCAAAAGTTTAGATTTAAGAAAAATGGGTAGAGAAAAGAAAATTAAGGTTCCAAATTTAAAAACAACTGTTGATGGATTTTTGGAAGGATTAAATCCTGATTTGATTACACTTATCAATGCAGTTAGAGATGTAATAATGGCAACAGACTCAAAAATTGATGAGCAAATAAAATGGAATTCACCTGCTTTTTTTTATACCGGAGAGATGAAACCATTTAATCCCAGAGAATACAAAAGGGATATCTGTGTAATGAATCTGAATAAAAATTATGTGATGTTGGTATTTCCTACAGGAGCCAAAATCACTGATGGCAAAGGCATTTTAGAAGGCAATTTTCCTGATGGAAGAAAAATTGCACATTTCAAAAAGCTGGAAGAAGTTGCTGAAAAGAAATCAGCATTACAGTCAGTTATCAAAGAATGGCTTAGCTTAGTTGAATAATCAGCCCTAATTGGCTATTGCAATTTTTACTTTTTTCCCTTTGATTTTTTCGTCTCTAACAAGACTTACTGTTTTTTCAATTTTATCAGCTTGAACAGCTGCATATGCTGAAAAATCAAGTACTTCAATTTTACCTAATTCTTCTTTTTTCAACTGACCCTTTTGCAGGAGCATTCCAACAATATCCATTTTATTGATTTTGTCTTTTTTGCCTGCACTAAAATAAACTGTTCTCCATTTGGGTGCTTCAGGAATTCTGAAAACAGCAGGTAATGAATCCTCTAATGGTTTTTCGTGTACAAATTCAGGCATAAAATCATCAACATCTAATAGAAAATAAGCCATTCCACCTGCATTCATTCTAGCAGTTCTTCCATTTCTGTGGACCATTACATCCAATGTTTGAGGCAATTGATAATGAATAACAACTTCAATCTCAGGAATATCAAGACCTCTGGCAGCTAAATCAGTAGTGATTAAAATAGGAGTGCTACCATTTCTTAATTTAATCAAAGTTTTTTCTCTATCAATTTGTTCCAATCCACCATGATAAAAACCATGTGGAATTTTATGTTTCGCTAATTGTTCACTGATTCTGTTAACAGCCTCACGGTGGTTACAAAAAACTATCACCGATTTACCGGATAATTTTCCCAGCAATAACATCAAACCTTCTAATTTATCATCTCCCTGAACTCGAACCATTCTAAGTTCCAAAGTATCTTCAACCGGTTTTCTATTGCCTGTAAAATCTAAAACATGAAGATTTTTTATGGGAACAAAAGGAGGAATTTGTTTGAGAGCGGTGGCTGAGGTTAGGATTTTCTTTTTCAAACCTGATAAATGATAAAAGATATATTCCATTTCATCATAAAAACCTGCTTCCAATGATTTATCAAATTCATCTAAAACAACAGTTTCGGCATCTCTCAGTTCAATATTTTCTTTTCTAAGGTGGTCCGCAATTCGTCCCGGAGTTCCAACCAAAACTGCCGGAGGATGAGACAAATTATTTTTTTCTATCCTCATCGGATGACCTCCATAACAACAATTAATCTTAAAAGCAGTACCCATTTGTTTAAAAACCTGCTCAATTTGTAAAGCTAATTCGCGGGTTGGAACAATGATAACTACCTGAACTCCTTCCCTATCCGACTGCATTTTAGAAAGTAAGGGTAATAAAAAAGCCAGTGTTTTACCTGAGCCTGTTGGAGAAATGATTTGCAAATCAGCATATTTTTCAAAAGCATTTATAGCAGCATTTTGCATTTCATTGAGCTCTTCAATCTGAAAATTGGCTAGTATCGGGTTTAAATTCATGGTGCAAAGGTAGTCATTGTACAGCAACAAACATTTCATTATACCGATTCGGAACTTTTAGCTACCTTCGCCCCTCATTTTTAATCATCTATGATATCTGTTGCGAATCTGTCTTTGCGTTATGGTAAACGTGTTTTGTTCGAAGAAGTTGATGTGAAATTTACACCTGGAAATTGTTACGGTGTAATTGGAGCAAATGGTGCGGGGAAATCTACCTTCTTAAAAATTCTTTCGGGGGAAATTGATCCTACCACAGGACATGTTTCTATTACTCCCGGTGAAAGAATGAGTGTACTTAAACAAAATCACTTTGAGTTCGACAGCCACACTGTTTTACACACAGTAATGATGGGAAACAAAAAGTTGTTTGCTGTAATGGATGCCAAAGATGCTATTTACGCAAAAGAAGATTTTACTGAAGCTGATGGAATTAAAGCAGCTGAATTAGAAGAGCAATTTGCTGAAATGGATGGTTGGAATGCAGAGAGTAATGCTGCTCAAATGCTTAGCGGATTGGGAGTTTTAGAAGATAAACACCAATTGTTGATGAGTGATTTGAATGGTAAAGAAAAAGTTCGTGTTTTATTGGCACAAGCTTTATTTGGCAATCCGGATATCTTGTTACTGGATGAGCCAACTAACGACTTAGACGTTGAAACAATCACATGGTTAGAGAATTTTTTAGCTGATTTTGAAAATACGGTAATTGTAGTTTCCCACGACAGGCACTTTTTAGATGCTGTTTGTACCCATGTTGCAGATATAGATTTTGGCAAATTAAAATTGTACCCTGGGAATTATTCATTTTGGTATGAAAGTTCTCAATTGGCTTTAAGACAACGTTCTGACCAGAATAAAAAAGTTGAAGATAAAAGGAAAGAACTTCAGGAATTCATTGAAAGATTCTCTGCAAATGCCTCTAAATCAAGACAAGCAACTTCAAGAAAAAAATTATTGGAAAAATTGGTAGTTGACGATATTCAAGCATCAACAAGAAAATATCCTGGAATTATTTTCAGACCAAACAGAGAACCTGGTGACCAGATTTTAAACATTGAAGGATTAAGTAAAAAATCTTCAGAAGGAAAAACATTATTCAAGGATGTTTCATTCATGTTGGATAAGGTTGATAAAGTAGCAATTTTATCAAAAGACCAACTAGCCATCAGGGCATTTTTTAGCATTTTAATGGATGAAAGCAAAGCTGATTCTGGTATTATTGAATGGGGTCAAACCATAACAAAAGCTTATTTACCAAACGAAAATGCTTCATTTTTTCAGGGTGAATATAATTTGGTTGATTGGTTGAGACAATTTTCTGATGAAAAGGACGAAACTTATATCCGTGGTTTTTTAGGCAAAATGTTGTTTTCGGGAGAAGAAGTGTTTAAAATGTCGAATGTACTTTCAGGAGGAGAAAAAGTACGTTGTATGTTATCGAGAATGATGTTGATGAATGCCAACTGTATGATATTGGATGAACCAACCAATCACCTTGATTTGGAATCGATTACAGCATTAAACAACGCTTTAATCGACTGGAAACATGTTTGCATTTTTACCTCTCATGACCATGCGTTAACAGAATCAATAGCAAATAGAATTATTGAATTAACTCCAAATGGATGTATCGATAAACGCATGAGTTTTGATGATTATATCAATGATGAAAACATCAAAGAGTTAAGAGAAAAAATGTACAAGAATTAAATTATATAAATCTTTATCTGTACTCAAATAGCTGATTTTGTTAAGAATAAATTCATGTAAATGTCTTTTATTCGCGTGATTTTATCAATTGACATGCAAAAGAATATTTTCTTTATTTTATTTATACTTTTATACCTAAGTTCAAGTATTGTTCAGGCACAACCCTGCACTCCAGGTAGTTCAAATGAACCAGTACCTACAAAATGTTTTGAAATTGTAAGCATATTAGTTGATGCTTGTGATGGTACAAACGAGGGGAAGAACGAAATGGTTAGATTGAGGATTGGTTCAAATCCAATTACTTTAAGTACACTTGGAATTGGCAATTATGTAGCGGGAAATGTGAATTGGGGAAATCCAGCAACAAGTAATGATTTTCGAGGTTGGTCAGGAATTACAGCTACTGTTACAAATAAGGTAGCAACAATAAATAATAGCATAAAAGCAAAAGGCAATTGTGGTGTTTTGATTCCCCTAGCACCTTCAAACCAAATACCTGCAAAATCCAATTTCTTAATCATAACCAGTACAGCTTTTAATCCAAGTGCTCAGGATTTTAGCAATCTTCAAGATACATTATATGTTGCCTTTCAAATAGCAGGAAATATTGAAGGCCATTTTTCAAACCATGGAACTGCTTCAACAAGAAGATTAATTTTAAAAACAAATAACTCTTGTGCGGATACAGTTATTTATGACAGAAGTGACTTGATCAAGCAAGACCAAACTGTGGGTGATGAAGATGGAGGAATTGTAAACTTTAGTTTTTCTGGTGCTGCCACCTATGTTAACTATGGCTGTGCAGTTCCAATTGCACCAATCAATATAGATGCAGGAACAGTTGCGGGACCATATTGCCAAGGAGCAACAGTTAATTTAAACGGTACCTACTCAGGTACCAATTGTTATTTTTGGTATCCTGAAAATAGAAGCAGTGGTTCATTTGCTGATTCTACAAATAAGATAACTCAGTTTTATATTTCATCAGGATTTACAGGCACAGCGAAATTGTATTTTAGAGCTCAAGTAAATTGTGGTATCATTAAAGATTCAGTAAGTTTTACGGTTAATCCATCAGGAATTACCTTAGATATCTCAACCAATGATACAGTTTGGTGTAATAAAAATACATTTCCATTATTAGCAACCAGCAATAGTAGTAATGCATTAACATGGAGCACAAATGGGAAAGGAAGTTTTAGTTCAACCAGTACTTTAGGCACAAATTATAATCCTTCTTCTACACAAGATACGGGTTTTGTTATTCTGAGATTAAACCAAACTGCATCATGTGGATTTCCAAAAGATAGTATTAGAGTAAGATTTACTCAGCCTAATGCGAACTTTAACCCTACTATAATCAGTGTTTGTAAAGGCGCCCCTATTATTCAATTAAACCCAATTAATGCTGGTGGAACCTTTAGTGGAAGTATTCTAATTAGTGGCAATACTTTTAACCCTTCTGATACTGGAACATTTTTCATCAAGCATAAGTATTCTCAATATGCTTGCACTGATTCTATAACTAAAACCATTACCGTACTTCCAATACCTAATGCAAATTTTACTATATCGGATACTGTAGTTTGTAAAAACTCAAATCCTGTTGTTTTTACAGCGGCTCAATCCGGCGGAACCTGGAGTGGAACTGCGTTAACAGGAAATACATTTAATCCTACAACAAGCGGTTTGTTTCAATTCAATTATGTATTAAGTAATGGTATCTGCAAAGATAGCATTAGCAAATTTGTAAGAGTTGTAGATAAAGCTAATTCCGATTTTATAATTAGTGATACAATAGTTTGTTCTCTTGATGGTAAGGCTGTTTTAACACCATTTAGTTCAGGAGGAACATTTTATGGAAATGGTGTAACAGGAAATATATTTAATGTTGGTTCTTTAAATGGATTAATTAGTATAAAATATGTAATTGGCAATGGAACTTGTATAGATTCAACCATAAAAACAATCAGAGTTGTACAAAGAAGCAATCCTTCTTTTACTTCCGATGATACCTTGGTTTGCATTGGATCATCCATAATCAATTTTAACTTTCAAACACCAGGCGGAATACTTAGTGGAGCGGGATTAAGTGGGAATACTTTTAACCCTGTTGCAATTGGAATTTATCCAATTCAATATAAAGTTTCAAAAGAAACATGTTCCGATTCAAGCAACATTTCAATTAGGGTAATTTCGAAACCAAATGCTTCATTTACAGTAAGTGATACATTGGTTTGTGAAGGAGCTGAGTTAATTGATATCATTTCGAATACTGCAGGAGGAATATTCACAGGTGCAACAATTACTGCCAACCAATTCGACCCAAAACTTTCCGGAGTTTACTCAATTCAGTATAAAGTGAGCAATGAAGCATGTGTTGATAGCACTCAAAAAAACATAAGGGTTTCTGCAAGACCAATTGCTAAATTTATTTATAGTCCGAAAGAACCTGTAGTAAAAGATAGCGTTCGTTTTACATTTACCGGCTCAAATGCTACAAAATATTTTTGGATGTTTGGCGATGAAAACAAGCAGAATAGTTCAGATCAAAATCCAAGTTTCATTTATACTAAACCGGGTATATTTATTTGCAAACTCATTGTAAAAAATGATGATGGTTGCATTGATTCAACTGATGAAAGTTTAACCATAGCAGAAACAGCAACACTTTTTGCAAGTAACGTATTTACGCCAAATGGTGATAGTACAAACGACCGTTTTTTTGCTATCGGAACTTCAATCAAAGACTTTCATATGTACATATATAACAGATGGGGTGATATCGTTTTTGAAAGTAATGAAATAAATAATGGATGGACTGGAGATAGCAACGGAAATCCTTGTCCTGATGGAGTTTATATGTATATTATTAACGCAAAAGGTACAAACGACAAGACATATAATTTACATGGGACTGTTACTCTCATAAGATAATACTTTTAAGATAAAGACAGAATCCATTTTAAAAATTTTAACCAATAATTATAAATAACTTAAACTCATTTACCCCAATAAAAAGGGCTGATTGAATCTTCAATCAGCCCTTTTTATTGGGGTTAAAAATTAATTTTATTTCTTAAATCTTTTGTATCCGTAAGCAGCAGCAGCTAAACCCAAAATACTGATGCCACCATCTAAAGGCACATCATTCGGGTCATCACCATTATCTGGAACTGCATCCATGTTTCTTGGTGTTTTTACTCCTGTTTGTCCTTGTCTAAATGGGTCTGATACTGATGGCATATTTGCATTACCGCCTTCTCTAATTTCTCCCATATTCGATGAAGAACCGCCTCCATTTATAATAATCCCACCATTATTGCCGGATTGATTATTAGTTGATTGGTCTTCTTCAAATTTATAAACCGGAACTTCTTTGT
>JBIPMI010000083.1:0-10017 GCA_044369215.1 Bacteroidia bacterium
AAAAAGAAATCATTATTGTAAATGATTGTTCTAGTGATGAAACAGCAAATGTTGTTAGAAATCTTATGCATAAATATCCTGCAATTAGATTTGTTGAACATGAAGTTAATAAAGGAAAAGGTGCTGCAATTCATACCGGAATTAAAGAAGCAAATGGTGATTATATCATCATTCAAGATGCTGATTTGGAATACGACCCTCAGGAATTTAACTTGTTATTAAAACCAATTACAGATGGTTTTGCTGATGTTGTTTATGGTTCTCGTTTTATGGGAGGAAATCCTCATAGAATCCTATTCTTCTGGCATTCTATTGGAAACGGAGTTTTAACTTTTATGTCGAATATGTTCACCAACCTGAACTTAACCGACATGGAAACCTGTTACAAGTTGTTTAAATCAGAATTCATTAAACCTATTCAGTTACGCGAAAACAGATTTGGATTCGAACCGGAGATAACTGCCAAAATAAGCCAAATTCCTAATATTAGGATTTATGAAGTTGGCATTTCCTATTATGGTAGAACTTATGCTGAAGGTAAAAAAATTAACTGGAAAGATGGTTTCAGAGCGATATACTGTATTATTAAATATGGCCTTCTTAAAATAAACTAAACATGGAAAAGGAATTCTTTCCATCAAAATATTTTAATTCCGCCTACTTCACTTTTCTACTGGTTTTCATTTTAATTTGTTTTCAAACAAACGGAATTGGTCAAGGAGGCGACAGTGTTTTTCATTACCTCATGGCCAAATATTCGTGGCAGCATCCTCACTTATTTTTTAATCATTGGGGAAAACCATTTTTTACAATCATAGCTTCTGTTTTTGCCCAATTTAATTTCACATGGATAAAGATTTTTAATTCCCTCAATACATTCATAGGCATTTATTATGGATACAAACTGGCAAAACATTTTGAAATAAAAAATGCAGGATTGGTTTTGTTTTTTGTGATTCTGGCGCCATTAACTATTAGTGTAAATTTTAGTGGCTTAACCGAACCCATGTTTGCAAGCGTATTGCTTGGTTCATTGTATTTAATTGCAATATCCAATGAAAACAAGGGAGCATTTTTAGTTTCATTTTTGCCCTTTGTAAGGTCGGAAGGACTAATTATTTTGGTAGCATTGGCTCTTTTCTTTCTCATTAAAAAGAATTGGAAAGCTATTATACTTTTAGGTGCAGGACATCTGATTATGAGTATAGCCGGCATGTGGATTCATGGAGACATTCTGTGGGTGTTTACCAAAATTCCTTATGCGCATTTAAATCCGGTTTATGGCAAAGGCACATGGGACCATTTTATCATTCAAATGAATTTTATGATTGGGCCAGTTCTTTTTGCTTTGTTGCTTAAAGGTTTGTTTTCTACATTATTTAGGCATCAACTAAAAGTACTGATTGAAGTTTTTACAAACGATAAACTCTTTTTGATTTACGGCATTTTCTTAGCATTTTTTATGGCTCATTCAGCATTTTGGGCTTTAGGAATATTTGGCTCGATGGGGTTAACAAGGGTTTTTGCTGGAGTAATGCCATTGATAGCAATTATATCGATTGAAGGTTTTAATTTCATTGGTGATGCAATCGCGAAGAAGAATGAAAAGATTGCGAAATGGACAAGTATTACTTTATTACTTTTATGTTTAATATTTCCATTTTTAGATAATCCTGCATCTTATGATTTGAAAAAGGATTTAACTTTAAGTGAGGGCGAATTATTGTTGAATGAAAAAGTTAGTCAACAAATCAAAGAAAAGTTCCCGAACAAACTGGTTATAGCTTCAGATGCTTGTGTTCCGCTGTTTCTAAACATCGATCCATTTGATTCTACCAGTTACCAAACTGCCAAAAACTTTGAAATTTTAAAGGCCCAAAAAAAGGAATTTATTCTTGTTTGGGACCCTTGGTTTTCGCAGGTTGAAGACAATTTGAGTTTAGAAAAAATGGAATCTGATACAAGCTTTAAAATGAACGGAATGTTTACTTCAGAACTCAAAAACAAAAAATTTGAGTACCGGATTTACACTAATTTTTAGCATTCAAATGATTTCCTAAAATCATTATTGAAGGAATTAATGTTACCCAAAACAAGTAAACATAAGGCACAAAAACAAAGGAATAAAAAACCAAAAGTGAGATTTTTAAACAAAACAAAGCCATAAGTTTTTTATCGAATTGATTCTTCTTCAACCATACAAAAACTATCATTCCAAGCATCGTCAAGACACTAAAAAACAACATGAGGTTCTTTGTGAAAATAATTTTCTCTTGTAATGAACCTGTGCCCCAAGTATAAATCCATGATGCAAATCCCATCCCCTGGAAAAGCTGAAATGGATTATCACCAAGTGCCTGCCACGATTGTCCCTTCCATTCACCTAAAGCAGCATCAATCCATAAATTAGAACCACTGCTCAACATATGCGGAGATTGAATTAGAAAGGGAAGATAAAAAATCAACATAAAACCAATCAGATACAATCCGGTTTTGATGCAAACTTTTCTATCATCAAACCACATCAGTAAAAAATAAACAGGCAACCAAAATACCAGGCTATATCTTGATAAAATCAACAAAGCCAATGCAAATGATTTAAATAAAGGCTTGTTAGAAAATAAGGAAAAACACAGAATTAAATAATAAGCTGCAATAAGCAATTCAACTGTATTTGCATAATCCTTCCCTTGTTTCACCATGATGGAAAGCCATAGTAAAAAAGGCAATATAATTTGCAGTATTAAAAACTTTTTGTTTGAGGCTTTTGCGAACTTAAAAACATAAATGCCAAAAGCTAGAACAAATAAAACTACAAAAGACCATCGAGGATCAAGCCTTAACAACTCAGGTAATACAAACGGAAACCAATGAAAAGGCAAATAATTCGGAGTAAACTTCCCATAATTAAAGCCTTCATACAAATCATATACATGTTCAAAATTTACAAATCTACTAATATAAATATTTTGAATCAGTGGAATGATATCTGAATTTTCAATTTTAATGGGCCATTTGTGAAATAGAAATCCTGAGAATACAATTCCAATCGATGACAATCCAATAAAAAGTTGAAGTTTAATTGATTTAAAATCCGAATCTAGATTTGGAGCTAAATCTTCCTTTTGTTTTAAATCACCAAAAGAAAGATAAATCAAACCTAATCCTGCTATTGCAAAAAGCACAGGACTTAATACAAAACCCACTTCATTTCTAAAATAAAATAGAAGCAACAATTCGAGAACAAAACAGAAAATTAAAATTCCTGTTTTATTCTTCATCGTCTTCTAAATTAATATCTGTAGCTTGTTCTGGATTAGCAATGGTATTTAATTCCAGTTGTAAAATAGAATCATTGCTTAAAGAATCATTCTTAATAATCTTCAATTTAGCAGGACCGGTTATTGAAACCTGATGAGTTAATCCAAGAGTATCCTCCGGCAAAATCAGTTCTCTGTTCAACATTTTATTAGCCAAAAAGCGATAGGTTTTTTCAAGATATTCTTTAGCAGAACCATCTTTATTAAAGCGCCACATAAATCCTTTTGGACGAGGAATAATTGTTGCCAGGTACAAACATTCACTTAAAGTTAATTGCGATGGATGTTTCCTAAAATAGAACCTAGAAGCTTCTCCAATTCCATAAACATTTGGCCCCCATTCTATGATATTTAAATACACCTCAAACATCCTGTCTTTGCTTACCAGGTAATTGTTTTCGAGAATGTAAACCAATAAAATTTCTTCCAATTTTCTTGCCATTGTTTTCTCTCTTGTTAAGAAAACATTTTTAATTAACTGCATGCTGATTGTACTGGCACCACGCTTAAATTTTCCAGTTCTGATATTTTTAACAATCGATTGACGAAATGCCTCTGTTACAAAACCTCTATGATAAAAGAATGATGGATCTTCGGTTGTTAAAACACACTTTTTCAAAAATGGTGAAATCTGGTCAACAGGAGTAAAATCGGGATTAGAAGGACCAACAATGATAGGTCTTGTAGCTCTTCCATTTTCATAAGGATAGTGAACAAATTCAGTATTTAATTTACTTAAGTTAGCTTCACCAAACTTTGTAATCTGGAAATTATCTTTATTCAAGGTACTCTCGAAAACCATCTCATCAGGATGATTTTCATTGTAAATAAAATCTAAACGATAAGAAAATGAGCCTTTGGCATCCATTCCTTTTATATGATTAAACAGACCTTTTGGCAATGAATTGATAAAATTCTGGGCCGTGGTTGATTCAGTTTGAACAATGAAATAAAATACGGTATCATGACTATTTTCAAATTTTATAAATGGATGGATAGTAAAATCATTCAGTTTTACTGTAGAAGAACTATCCAAAGAAATAAAATTACTTCCAATTAGGTAAGAATAATTAAACTCAGCATTATTGATAATAACATCCTCCTTGGCAATTTTAGGATGATTAACAGCAAAATTCTTCACAGAAGCAATTCCATTAACCTTTAGCTCTCCTCCATCTAAATCTACCTGATTTAATTGTAACCTAATATTTTCAAATCCTGCTTGAAGATTGAATCTTTCGAAAATATAAGGAATCATTACTCTTGAAGTATCGGTGCTTGAAAAAGTAATATCAGCAGTTTTAGCTGAAGGATTAGCAAATCCAGATAAAATCCAGGTTTGATTGATAGAATTTGAACTAACTTTCATGGAAGCATTCAATCGTTGGTCGAACAACTTGAATTCATTCAATGAAAAATTGAAGAACCTATCATCATCAACACCAAGAACCGAAAAATCCTTCATTTCTACTTCATTCGGAACCTTATTTAGCACCTTTGAAATCAGCTGATAAATTGTTTCAGCGTAGTTTTGCACACCCTTATTTTCAATGCTTGTATTATCCTGAGTTTGGAGTGTGTCCTTTTCATTTAAAAAAGCATCAAAATTTTTCTCTTTTCCTTTTTTTATTAATTGAAAGTAACCGCCATTTAAACTCAGATTTTTAACCCTGATATCACCAATTAAAGCATACCAAAACTTAACTGATAAAGAAAAATCGTTCACTACTAAAATGGTATCTTTTCCTTGTGGAACAAGAGACAATCCATTTAATTTTAAACCACTTAATCCTTCAAAACCAGCATTTTCAATTTTTAAAGTTACCTGGTATTTATCCATTAATTTAGATTGAACCTTTTCAATTGCCTTATGAAGGAAAACATTTCTAAAAGAGAAATAGGCCAAAATTAGGAGCAATAAAAAAACACCGGCAATTTTAATTACCAGTGTTAAAATTTTCTTCAATCGGGTTGAGATTTTAAGCATTTCAAAAATATTAAACGTGCATTACTTCAGCTTCTTTTGCTGCAGTTAAGTCGTCAACTTTTTTGATATATGAATCAGTTGTTTTTTGAACAGAAGCTTCTGCAGATTTTGCATCATCCTCAGGCAAACCATCTTTTTGTAATTTTTTAATGCTTTCGTTTATTTCTTTTCTGATATTACGAATAGCAACTTTAGCAGTTTCAGATTCACCTTTTACCTTTTTCACAATTTCTTTTCTTCTTTCTTCGGTTAAAGGAGGAAGAATTACACGAATAACAACACCATCATTAGCAGGATTAAAGCCTAAATTAGAAATTATAATTCCCTTTTCAATAGGTCCTAACATTGCTTTTTCCCATGGTTGAATGCTGATGGTTCTTGCATCAGGTGTATTCACACTTGCAACTTGATTCAAAGGAACCAATTGTCCGTAATAATCAACTTTTACAGAATCTAACATAGAAGGATGCGCTTTTCCTGCGCGTATTTTTGTAAATTCTGAAGCAGCATGGTCTACTGCTTTGTCCATTTGTTCTTTTAAACTGTCAAATACAGGTTTTAATCTTGGGTCACTCATATAGATTTCGGATTATAGGCCTGCAAATTAAGCATGCTAAGCCGTTTAGAGAAATTTATTTTTAGTTTTTTTCTTGAGTCAATTTTTATTCAATTGCCTTAAAACTAAGCTAATGGATTGAAATTAAAATCCTTGCAGAGAAATTCATGCAACAAAAAACTTTGATTATCTTTGCAACCCGAATTATGGAAAGAAAAGTACGCGTAAGATTTGCACCTAGTCCAACTGGGGCTTTACACATTGGAGGAGTTAGAACTGCACTTTATAATTACCTGTTTGCAAAAAAACATAGTGGTGATTTTTTATTAAGAATTGAAGATACAGATCAAACCAGATTTGTACCTGGTGCTGAGCAATACATTATTGAGGCTTTAAAATGGTTAAAAATTGAAGCGGTTGAGGGTGTTGGTTTTGGTGATGGACCTCATGCGCCATACCGTCAAAGTGAGCGCAAACCCATGTACAAGCAATATGTAATGCAGTTAATTGAAGGCGGTTATGCCTATTATGCTTTTGATACTGCTGAGGAACTGGATGGCATGCGTGAACGCTTAAAGGCTAGTAATGTTGATGCAAAATATGATGCTATAACCAGAGGTACTATGAAAAATAGTTTAACTTTACCTGAAGATGAAGTTAAAAGAAGATTAGAAGCCGGTGATGCCTATGTGGTAAGAATTAAACTTCCAAGAAAAGAAGAAGTTAAGTTTCATGATGAAATCAGAGGTTGGGTAAGTTTTAATACTTCTCAAATGGATGATAAGGTTCTCTATAAAAGTGATGGTATGCCAACATATCATTTAGCAAATGTTTGTGACGATTATTTAATGAATATTTCACATGTAATCAGAGGTGAGGAATGGTTGCCATCAGCACCTTTACATGTATTATTATACAGGTATTTAGGGTGGGAAGATGTGATGCCTAAATTTGCTCATTTACCACTATTGCTAAAACCTGAAGGTAATGGAAAATTAAGCAAAAGAGATGGTGACAGATTAGGATTCCCTGTATTTCCTTTACAATGGCAGGATCCTAATACCAATGAGATTTCAAGTGGTTACAGAGAAAGCGGCTATTTGCCTGAAGCTGTTGTAAATTTATTGGCCTTTTTAGGATGGAACCCCGGAACTGCTCAGGAAATTTTCACTATGGATGAACTAGCAGAAGCGTTTACTTTAGACAGAGTTAGTAAAAGTGGAGCCAAATTCGACCAAAACAAGGCAAAATGGTTCAATCAGCAGTATGTAAGAATGATGAAAAATGAAGATTTGGCAATCATTCTTCAAAAAGTATTAGATGAAAAAGGCTTATCAAATCAATTTGATGCAACTTATGTGCTTGAAACTGCTCGTTTGGTAAAAGAAAAAATCAGTTTTACAAAAGAGTTATGGGACTATTCAAATTACTTCTTCCAAAACCCAACTGAATTCGACGAGGCAGTCATTCAAAAAAGATGGAAAGATAATTCTAAACAAGTTTTATCTGATATAAAATCTGCGGTTGAAAGCCTTGAATCATTTAACCATGAAGAAGTTGAGAAAGCTTATTTATCAGCATTAGAAAAAAATGGTGTTCCATCAAAAGACTTTCTTCAATTATTCAGAGTTTGTTTAACTGGAGTTGCCGGCGGACCACCACTATTTGAGATGGCAGCTCTATTTGGCAAAAACAATACAATTGAAAGAATCGATTACGCTATAAATACATTAGGTAATTGATTATAATAATTGTTTGAACTTAAATTGTTTTGCATATTTGACTTTAAAATAAAATTCATACGATGAAAAATATTAAAACCATCATTTTCTTATTTGTTTCGATAGTTTTTTTTAGCGCATGTAATTTTGCTAAATTCGATAGAGCTCCCGGAAATCGAATTGAAACAATGCCAACAAGGTTAATTGGCACCTATGAAATAAGGTATAAAGGTATAATTGGGCAAATTGATACTTTCAAAGTGAGTTTAGACCAAAGTTCAATCCTTGTTTTTTCCGGGAACGAAGCAAAGGAATTCGCATACGGAAAAGATTATATTCTTCATGAAATAGAAGATTTGACTGTAGTTGTATTTCCAGATACAGATTTCAAAAAACTACGAAATTTAATTGTTTTGGAACCTGATAAAAAAGGAGTGAAAATGTATCCAATAGTTGAAAAAGTAAATCCTTTTGGAAGCAGACCGGATTTTGAAGGAATCTTCCCTTTAAGAACAGTAATGGTAAATCAGGAGCCATTTGAAATTAAACAGGAAAATGGTGGAATGAGCTTTGAAATGGATGCAATTGGTCAAGAAAACACTTTTCAAATGGGATTTTACCAAATGGAAGACCCACAATTTACCAGTTTATTCAGAACAAATTTTAAGGACAAAAACTATGTTTTCATGAATAAGTTTATTCCACCAAGTATCTCCCAAAAACAGGGAAAATCTAAAAGAAAATGAGTAGACCAATAAGAGTTTTAGTGGCAAAAATAGGATTGGATGGCCACGATAGAGGAGCTAAAGTTATAGCAACTGCGCTTCGTGATTCAGGTATGGAAGTGATTTATACCGGATTAAGACAAACACCTGAAATGGTGGTTCAGGCTGCATTGCAGGAAGATGTTGATGTGATTGGTGTTAGTATTTTATCAGGGGCCCATTTAACTGTATTTCCAAAACTCAAACAAATGTTAAATGATCAGGGCATGGAAGATGTTCTTATTACCGGAGGAGGAATTATTCCGGAAGAAGATATTCAGGAACTGAATAAAATTGGCATAGGAAAATTGTTTACACCAGGTGCAAATACCAGTGATATAGCAGATTATATTAAAGCTTGGGTAAAAGAAAAGCGCAGCATTTGAGCACACAAATCAATATTCTAGGTATTTAATAAAGTTCATCCCCGATAAATAAATTTTATTTTAGGGGATGAATTTATCCTTAAAAAAATACTTCCTGCAAGCAATAGCCTAATTTTCAAATATTTCATCTGGCAGGAAGTTGAATTCTAAAGGCGGTTTACTTACAATTTCTACATAGTAGAATTTAAGCTTTTTAGAATTTATAAAACAAAACTAATTCAACTTAAATAACTATATTTCAATCTATTAAAAGAAAACCTTTTTGTTTTATTTAAATTAGACTTAAAGTTGCACCCGAATTTAAAACCTTTATTGTACAATTTATAATGAGTGCAGCAACCATGTCCCAAAACATATTAACCGAAATCAGGGATCAGATTTTTTACATTACCATTAATAGGGAAGACAAATTAAACGCCCTAAACATTCAAACCCTTTCTGATATTAAAAATGCAGTATTAAGCATTTATGAAAACAATACTGTAAGAGGGGTAATCCTTACAGGTAAAGGAACAAAAGCATTTGCAGCAGGAGCTGATATTGCTGAGTTTGCAAATTTTAGTGTTGAAGAAGGCACAAAAATGAGTGAAGAAGGCCATGCAGTTCTTCGAGCCATCGACCATTGTCCAAAACCAGTTATTGCCGCAATCAATGGTTTTGCTTTAGGTGGTGGAAACGAATTAGCTATGTCATGTCATGTTAGAGTAGCTGTTGAAAAAGCAAAATTTGGTCAACCAGAAGTTAACTTAGGAATTACTCCCGGTTATGCAGGAACCCAAAGATTAGCTCAATTAATTGGTAAAGGAAGAGCATTAGAGTTCCTAATGACTGGTGATATGATGGATGCTCAAACAGCACTAAACTATGGTTTAGTAAACCACGTAGTTCCGGCAGACCAATTAATGATTAAAGCTGAGGAAATCTTAAATAAGATTAAGAATAAAGCTCCTATGGCTATTGCAAGTGTAATAAGATGTGTAAATGCTTATTATGAAAAACGTGCAGATGGAAACAATGTAGAAATTAATGAGTTTGGTAATTTCTTTGGTTCAGAAGATTTTATTGAAGGAACAAAAGCATTTTTAGAAAAACGTCCTGCAAAATTTGCCGGTAACTAAAAATCATCAACATATTAAAAAAAAGAGAGGCCCGAAACTTTGTTTCGGGCCTCTCTTTTTATCGCAAGTATTGAATTAATTATTGACCAGCACCAGGCGCTGGAGTAACAATTCCTAATTTCTTTTTAACTGAAGCAATAACGTTATCAGTTTAAAAGAAATTAG
>JBIPMI010000371.1:0-2946 GCA_044369215.1 Bacteroidia bacterium
AGCGTTACCAAATATTTTTCGGGTAACAAAAAAACAATCGGAATTCGTGTACCTGATAATATTATAGCACAAACATTAGTAAGTGAATTAGGAATGCCATTATTGGTAAGTACCATTCACTCTGATGATGAAATTGTAGAGTATATGACCGACCCTGAAGAAATTCACGATAAGTTTGAAAATTTGGTAGATGCCGTAATTGAAGGAGGAATTGGAGACAATATTCCATCAACCGTTATAGATTGTTTAGAAGAAGAACCGGTTTTAATAAGAGAAGGAAAAGGTAAGATTAAATATTGATGTCTTTACCTAAAAACAAATTTATCGAAATTTTATAGTTGATAATTATTCGTTTGAATCAAAAAAAGAATTATAACTAGTTTATATCTCCTTTAGCAAGTTCTTTAAACCCTGAAGAGATGACATTATTATAGAAAATAAAATACGAAGAAATACCAGCCCCAAACAGAACAACGCGGACCTTTGGTCCGCGTTGTTCTGTTTGGGAGGAAATTCATATTGATTATTTTTCTATAAACATGTGACCACCTATCGGGGTCATTAGTTTAGTTAAATAAAGGAATTTAATTCCAATCTACTTTTTGAGAATAATTCTAAACACATATACAATTACTTCCATTTTACTCATCAAAATTTGTATTGATTATTTTTTCTTACCAAACAAGTATCCGACTTTAATTCCAGACTGAAACGTTAAATTAACCTCATTTTCATTGTAGGTACTAAATCCGAAAAACGGAACGCTTGGACCATTATAATAAGTTCCTGTTGAACCTGATGTTAACTTAGTATTCTTTTTACCAATTCCAATTCCTGCAAAAACATCAACGCTAAAAACATCGGAGAAAATCCATTGCTTTCCAAAATTTAGCATAAATGAAAATCCAGAAACCCTATGAGAGTTTTTATATTCATTGTTTGTATAAATTCCAGTTATAGGATTATAAGTATAATCAGTGTATGTACTTGTAATATTATGGGCTAATAAAACAATTTCTGGTCGAACATAACTACCTTTTAATAAATGGGTATACCTCATTCCTTTCATATAATAATCAGGAGTATTGATAAACTTATATCCCACCCTAAGAAATGCACCAGATGCACTCTCATAGTTATAACTTGAGTTGGCCCCTAATCCAACAATACCCAATCCAATTTCATAACTCTGACCTGGTTTAATACTCTTTTCGAAAGCAACTGAAGTTGAATTAGAAAGAATAGAAAATGGGTCAATTTTGATATTCATTGTATTTTGGTCGGTATAATTGGCTTTATTATTAAATTCATTATCCGAAAACTTCATCACATTTCCATTTTGAAAAATGATCATTAAAATACGATCTCTTGTTTCAGAGAACATCGGCATATTTTCATCTATGGGCCATTGTTTGTATTTGATTTCATCGGTACCAACTTCAATGACTTTAATATAACTTGTATCTTTTTTTCCTTTAAGCACCATTTTATCTTGTGCCAGAATAGATGCTGAAATCACTAGTAAAAATACTAATGTCAATATGATTCTATAATTCATGATATTATTTTTTATCGAAATTTATTTACCAAATAACATGCCAATTTTTATTCCTGTAGTGAAGCATAAATTAACATTTGCTTCTGAATCGGGATTGGCATAAAAACCATAAGGTAAATATCCCATTCCATAATCTAGAATACTGGTGGAGTTATATTTTACTTTCACATTTTTTTTGCCGATACCCAAACCGGCGAAAATATCAACACAAAAAGCATCATCATAAACCCACTGTTTTCCTATGTTTAACATTCCGCATAAACCGGTAACATTCACTTCATTTGAGTTTTGGGAATTGCCATAATATATTCCAATCAATTCAGGTTTAATATAACTACCTTTTAAAATATGCATGTAACGCATTCCATTCATGTGGTAATCGGGCCTATTAATAAATTTATAACCCACTTTTAAAAAAGCACCACTGGGATAGTCAAAGTATTTATTGTTAAATCCGGCGCCAATTATGCCCAATGAAGTTTCATAACTTGTACCAGGTTTAATATTTTTTTCGAATGAAATACTTGTAAATCCTAGTAACCACGAAAAAGGTGAAATTTTAATTGCCATTTTATTCTGATTAGAATAATTGGTTGGATTGGTGAAATCATCCTCATAAAACTTGATTTCTTTTCCATTACTGAATACAATTTTTCGAACCCTCGATTTTAACTCTTCAAAAGAAGGCATGGTAGAATCAACAGGCCAAGTTTTATATTTAATTTTGTCGCTGCTTATTAGAATTACCTTTACTTTAAGTGTATCAGATTTTGCATTTCTCATCACCATTAAATCCTGGGCTGATAAGTTTATTTGAGAAATTAAAATGAATAAAAAAACGAGTATAATTTGTTTCATAAAATATTGATGTAAACAGATATAAAACGAATTTAATCAAATATTTGAATTCCCCTACCTGCATATTTTGAATAGCTTAAACAAATCAACATATTTGCCGCATGTGTAACCCAATTTTAGTTGAAGTTGAAAGAGGTGGAATCCTTGAAAGTTTTCATAGAGGAAGTATTTGTATTGTTAATGAAAACAATGAAATTATTTATTCGATGGGTAATGTAGAACAAATCTGTTACCCACGTTCTGCCATGAAATTGATTCAGGTAATTCCACTACTAGAAAATGGTGGCATGGAAAAATTCGGTTTCACATTAGAAGAAATTGCTTTGATGTGTGGCTCTCACAATGCAGAAAAAGAACATATCAGGGTATTAAATCAAATCTTAGAAAAAATTGGATGCAAATCCAGTGATTTAAGATGTGGCGTTCAATATCCAACAGCAAAAAAGGAAGCTGATGAGATGTTGCGTAACAATATCAATCCCGGTCAGGAACACAACAATTGTTCAGGAAAACATGCAGGAATGTTGGCT
>JBIPMI010000372.1:0-2932 GCA_044369215.1 Bacteroidia bacterium
CTTTAACTTCATTAATAATTCTATTAGCTACATGACTCAAGAAATCGTGGGGTAGGTGACAAAAATCGGCCGTCATTCCATCAACTGAAGTTACTGCCCTCAAGCAAACTACGTGTTCATAAGTCCTTTCATCACCCATCACACCAACAGATTGAACAGGTAAAAAGATTGTTCCTGCCTGCCAAACATTCTGGTATTGATTTTTTGATTTTAACTCCGAAATAAAAATGTGGTCAGCTTCCTGCAGAATTCTGATTTTTTCATGGGTTATATCACCCAAAATTCTAATGGCTAAACCTGGACCAGGAAAAGGATGACGACCAAGAATAACCGGATCAATTCCTAATGCAGCTCCAACATTTCTCACTTCATCTTTAAATAGCATTCTTAAAGGTTCAACGATTTTTAGGTTCATTTTTTCAGGCAATCCACCTACATTATGATGTGATTTAATTGTAGCTGATGGTCCTTTAACGCTCACACTTTCGATTACATCAGGGTAAATAGTTCCTTGTGCTAACCATTTAATTCCGGTTAATTTAGTTGCTTCATCATCAAAAACTTCAATGAAAACTCGTCCGATAATTTTTCTTTTTTGTTCTGGGTCTGAAACTCCTTTTAATTCAGTAATGAATCTTTCTTTTGCATCAACACCTATCACATTTAACCCCATGTTTTTATAGGCATGAAGTACTTGTTCAAATTCATCCTTACGAAGAAGGCCATTGTCAATAAAAATTCCTGTAAGATTTGAGCCTATTGCATTTTTTAACAAAATCGCAGCAACAGAAGAATCTACTCCTCCTGATAAACCTAGAATTACTTTATCATCACCAATTTTTTGTTGTAATTCATTTGTTGTTGTTTCGATGAAATGAGCTGGATTCCAGTTTTGGGACAACTTTGCTACCTTGGATATAAAGTTGTGCAAAATGGTTTTTCCATCTGTGCTATGAGTTACTTCAGGGTGAAACTGAATTCCATAAGTATTTTCTCCATCAATTTTAAAAGCAGCACATTTTACACTTTCAGTACTGGCAATTATTTGAAAATTGTCCGGAATATCTTGAATGGTATCTCCATGACTCATCCAAACCTGACTATTTTTATCAACATCTTCAAATAAAACAGATTCGTGAATTTCAGTTAATAATGCTCTTCCATATTCTCTGATTTTTGATGGTACCACAAAACCTCCATTTGATTGAGCCATGTATTGTGCTCCATAACAAACTCCCAATAAAGGCAGTTTTCCTCTGTAAACGCTTAAATCTAAGGATGGTAAAATTCCATCACTAACACTATAAGGGCTTCCACTTAAAATTACAGCTTTGGTAGAATCATCCAATTCAGGTAGGTGAGTGCAAGGGTGAATTTCAGAATAAACATTCAATTCACGTAATCTTCTAGCAATTAATTGGGTGTATTGAGACCCAAAATCAATAATAAGTACTTTTTCTTCCATCATGTGACTGCAAATTTCACTATTTTTTGCGAGTAATTTTTAAATCCCGATGAGTAGTGTAAAACAAATTGAAATTTTGGAGTTTATTTCTGAGGCCCAAAATGGCTATATCCTTGATGCACGTAGTGAAGGAGAGCATGAACAAGGACATATTCCGGATTCAATTTCTTTTCCTTTGTTAAAAAATGATGAAAGAGTCCAGGTTGGAACATGTTATAAACAAAAAGGAAATTTAGAGGCAGTTTTATTGGGATACGAACTAGTTGGACCAAGATTTTCAGACATTATTAGAGCTGCGAAATCAAAATTTGGCGGTAAACCTTTATTTGTGCATTGCTGGCGAGGTGGTTTGAGAAGCCGAATTATGACAAATTTATTGGCTTCAGCTGGTTTTCAGGTCTTTTTACTTAAGGGTGGCTATAAAACCTATCGTAATTTTGTTCTTAATACCTTTTCAAAAACATACAATTTTCAGGTTTTAAGCGGATATACAGGCAGTGGTAAAACAGAAATTCTTCATTTCTTAAAGCAAAATGGGAAAAATATGATTGACCTGGAAGGATTGGCAAATCATAGAGGCTCTGCTTTTGGTTCTTTAGGATTTTTATCTCAACCTTCCCAAGAACAATTTGAAAATAATTTAGCTAATGAATTGTATAAATTTAATGAAGCTGATGAAATTTGGATTGAGGATGAAAGCAGGTTAATTGGACAAATTCAAATACCTAATCCAATTTATGAATCTTATAGAGCAGCTCCATTGTTTTTTATGGATTTACCAATTGAGGTAAGGAGTTCAATTATTTTGAAAGATTATGGTTCATTTTCTAAATCGGATTTAATTCAAAGTACTTTAAAAATTAAAAAGAAATTAGGTGATTTAAGAACCAGAATGGCAATTCAAGCTATAGAAAGTGGGGAGCTTAATGTTTGGGTTCGTGAGGTTTTGTATTATTATGATAAAGCTTATGATACGGGCTTAAAATCAAAAAATAACAAATCAATACTGCGTTTAGAAGGTAGTTTTGAAGAAATAAGAGATTCCCTTCTTTATAAATAAAAAAAGCCCACTTTTTGTGGGCTTTTTTAAAATCTATTTTGTTTCTAATTTATGAATATACATTTTACCATCGTCTCTATAACCCTTGATGTCTTGGTACCAATCTTCATATTTAGTTCCATTCGACTCAGCCCAATCTCCAAATTTGGTATAAACTTGTAGCAAATCAATTTTGGTTTGAGGATAAGGAATTTCAGCAGGTACAGCAATTGCCCAAGGTAAATTATTTTTTGTTTTGTATAGTTTTTCTTTACCAGAGTTTGAATCATCTTGTCCAGTACCAAAAAGCTTTTTATCGACTAAATCAGTTGGTGCCATATTGGGAAGGTGAATTTCTCTTCCTCTTTCTTGGTTAACAATTAAATATGGATTGATTTGGATATCGTCCATCGATAATGCACTATCAC
>JBIPMI010000084.1:0-9907 GCA_044369215.1 Bacteroidia bacterium
TTTTTACTATTAAAAAATATTTCGACAGAATTGAGTTTGTAATTAAAAATACCGGTTATTATTTCGACTCTTCAAATCCAATTAGCAAATCAGCCCTTGCGAATATTTCTCAAGCAATTATAGTAAGCCAAAAAATTCTTGCTGAAGATACCAAAAAGGGTGAATACTTATTAGATGCCAATTCTATTTTCTTAACTGAAAGTTTAAGTCAGATTAAACCTTCACCGAACCCGGGTTCCAGAGGTTTTTCTTTAGGTGGCTTAAGTAAGGATAAAACTAAATATGTTTCATTGAAAAATTATGAAAAAAATACAGATGTTGTTGTTGAATATGTATACGATAATCCTGCTCCAGTTGCTGGTGGTGGTAAAGAAGTAGCTGATGAAAGAGCAGTTAGTATTTTCATTCAGCATTCATTAATTGAAGCTCCTGTAAACTCATTCAAACCTCGCTTTGATGACCCAAGATTGGGCTATTTTTCAGAACAAATTGAGGATATGACAACCACAAAAGCTGTTGCTTATAAGGATTTAATTCATCGCTGGCATTTAGTTAAAAAAGACTCAACTGCTGCTTTATCTGAACCTGTTGAACCAATAGTTTGGTGGATTGAAAATACTACTCCAAAAGAATTTAGAGCTACTATTAAAGAAGCCGGTGAGAAGTGGAACATTGCTTTTGAATCGGCCGGATTTAAAAATGCAGTTGTAATTAAAGAACAACCTGATACTGCAGATTGGGATGCAGGTGATATCAGATACAATGTTTTGAGATGGACCAGCTCTCCGCAACCACCATTTGGTGGTTATGGTCCAAGTTTTGTAGACCCCAGAACCGGACAGATTTTAGGTGCTGATATTATGTTGGAGTACATTTTTGTTACCAACAGAATTAAACAGGAACAACTTTTTGATGCGGGTAAATCTGCTGAATCTTTTAGCAAAAATGGCTTTTCTAATTTCTGCGATGCCGGTCATCATTTACATGCTTCTACTTTATTTGGTGCTTCTGCTTTGCAAGCCAATGGAATTTCGGATGTAGAAAGCAGAGAATATATCAAACAATCATTGTACTATCTGGTATTGCATGAAATGGGACACACATTGGGTTTAAACCACAATATGAAAGCAAGTCAAATGTTGAAACCTGCTTTGCTAAACAATAAAGAGCTAACCAGAAAAATAGGTCTTACAGCTTCAGTAATGGATTATCCTGCTGTAAATGTGGCTTTAGATAAGGCAAAACAGGGTGATTACTTCACAACACGTCCCGGGCCTTACGACCTTTGGGCTATTCAATTTGGTTATTCACAAGGAAATGGAACTGAAGAAGAAGAGAACAAAAGATTGTTGGATTTATTGTCACTTTCTACAGATACACTATTGATTTTTGGAAATGATGCTGATGATATGAGAGGAATTGGAAGAGGAATAGACCCAAGAATCAATGTGAATGATATGAGTGGTGATGCACTAACATTCGCTGCTGATAGAATGGTTTTGGCAAATAGAATTATTTCAGGACTAAAAATTAAATATTCAAAAGTAGGAGAGAGTTACCATGAATTACGTCAGGCTTTTAACATTGCTCAAGGTGAATATTTTAATCAGTTAAGTGTAGTTTCCAGATATATTGGAGGTGTTTATGTGGATAGAGCATTTGTTGGACAAAAGGATGCTACCAAACCATTAATTCCAGTTCCAGTGGCTGAACAAAAAAGAGCCATGACAATTTTAACAAACTATGCATTTTCAAAAGAGGCATTCAAAAATCAGTTTGAATTGGCACCTTATTTACAAACACAAAGAAGAGGTTTTAACTTTTTTGGAAGCAATGAAGACCCAAAAATTCACGATAAAATTGTAAGTAATCAGGAAGCATTACTGGCTCATTTATTAAACAATACTGTTTTAAAAAGAATGAGTGATACCAGAATGTATGGAAATACTTATTCGGTTATGGCTATGATGTCTGATTTAACAAATGCTTGTTTTAGAGGTGATGCAGGAAATGTGAATTCTTTCAGACAAAATTTACAACATGCTTATTTAGAGAGACTAATATCAATTATTGAATCGCCTTATTATGATGGAATTTCTCAATCAGCAGCATTGTATCAAATAAAAGAAATAGAAAAAATTGCATCAGCTGCAGGCCTTAATGCAGAGACCAATGCACACTATTTGGCTATCAGATTTAAGATCAATAAAGCCCTGGATAAAAAATAAGAGTTGACAAAATTTAATATTCACATACATTTGCAGTCCAATTTTTTAGGTTAATTAGCCTAAGTATTGCTAATATTTTTTGTCAATCGAATGAAGTTATCTCAATTTAAATTTGCATTCAGTGAAAGCTTGATTGCTAAACATCCTTCCGATAATCGTGATGAAGCCAAATTAATGGTTGTAAATCGTGAAAAAGGTAAAATAGAACATAAAAAGTTTTCAGACATTCTCAGTTATTTTAATGACAGAGATGTAATGGTTCTGAATAATACAAAGGTATTTCCAGCTAGATTATATGGTAGCAAAGAAAAAACCGGAGCAAAAATTGAAGTTTTCCTTCTGCGTGAATTAAACAAAGAGATGAAACTTTGGGATGTTTTGGTTGATCCTGCAAGAAAAATTCGTGTTGGAAACAAATTGTATTTTGGAAATGATGATTTAGTGGCTGAAGTTGTAGATAATACTACAAGCAGAGGTCGTACAATCAGATTTTTATTCGATGGTACAGATGAAGAACTTTGGAAATTAATTGATAAATTGGGAGAAATGCCTCTTCCAAAGTATATGAATCGTGCTGTTGAAAAAATAGATAAAGAAAGATTCAATACCATTTTTGCTAAAAACATTGGTGCTGTTATTCCTCCAACTGCAGGTTTACACTTCAGTAAAGAGTTGATGATGCGTCTTGAAATTAAAGGTGTAAGATTTACAGACTTAACTCTTCATAATGGTTTAGGTTCATTTAGAGCTGTTGAAGTTGAAGATTTGACTAAACATAAAATGGATTCTGAATTTTATGATATCACACCTGAAACTGTGGCTATTGTAAATGCTGGTATTGAAGAAAAGAAGAAAGTTGTAGCTGTTGGAAACTCAGTTATGCGTGCTTTGGAATCTTCGGTTTCTTCAGCAGATAGATTGAACCCACTTTCTGGTTGGACAGATAAATTCTTGTTTCCTCCTCACGATTTCAAAATTGCAAATGTTTTGATTTCTAACTTTCATCCACCAGAATCTACCTTATTAATGGCAACTGCTGCTTTTGCTGGATTTGATTTGTTACAAGAAGCATACAATGAGGCTGTTAAGAAGAAATATCGCTTCTTGGCCTATGGTGATGCAATGATGATTATCTAAAAATTCTTTCTTTTGAAAAGATATGCTGTAATTGTTGCCGGTGGAAAAGGACTCAGAATGGGTTCAGAAATACCGAAGCAATTTTTAATTCTGAATGGTTTGCCAGTTATCATGCATACCATTCAGAAGTTTGCAGCCTTCGAAAACCTCCAGATTGTTCTTGTTTTACCTCAAAGCCAGTTTGATTATTGGAAAGAATTAGTAAAAACCTACAAGTTTACTGTTCAAATACAATTAGTCGAAGGTGGCGAAACCAGGTTTCATTCAGTAAAAAATGGTTTGGATGCAATTACTGATATTGATTCTTTAGTTGCTATTCATGATGGTGTTCGTCCCATGATTCAACATGAATTTATTGAATCAGCCTTTATTCAGGCTACGAAAAATGGAAATGCAATTCTTGCTATTAAACCAAAAGATTCAATTAGAAAGCAGGAATTATTGGAAAATCATGCTGTAAATAGAAATAACTATTACCTGATTCAAACTCCACAAGCATTTAAAACATCAATTATTAAAGAAGCTTATTCTAAAGCTGATGATGATAATTTTACTGATGATGCCAGTGTTCTGGAAGGAGTTTTAAAACAAAAAATCTATATGATTCAGGGTGATGAAAACAATATCAAGATAACAAGTCCTGTTGATTTAAAAATTGCTTCAGTTTTGATTGAAGCTTCTAACGAAGCTCCTAAAAACTAAGGTCCTTTTCTTTTAAAGTTTTTGAAATTCCCATTACTACCGCCATTGCTATTGCTGCGGTTTTTGTTTTTAAACTTATTGTTGTTTCTATAATTACTACCGCCACTTCCGTAATTTTCAACCGGCTTTGCAATTCGGCGTTGTTGCATGTTCTTAAATTGAACATCACCACCTTCAGTTAAATTGATTTTACCAGAGCTTAGAAGTTCTAAATGAGCAAGTACTTCTTCGTCATTTAACATTTCCAGGTTCCATGCTTTACTGCTCATTTTCATAAATGAACCAATTTGATTGATATAAGCAGTTCTAAACGGGCCTTCTTCAAGCTCCGCAACTTCTTTAATCATAGCAGCAATATTTTTTCCATAAAACCTAAATTTTATTGGCGATTGAGGATAAGGAAGCGCGTCTGGTTTACTCATCAAAGATTCTTTTGATGGAACTGGATATGGAGAATCAACATCTAATTTAAAATCAGACATTACAAATAAATGATCCCAAAGTTTGTGTTTATAATCAACTACATCTCTTAAATGAGGATTAAGTTGTCCCATTAAACGAATAATTTCATTCGCTATTTTTTGCCTTTTTTCTCTTTCAGGCTCATTAACAGCTACTTCAATCATTTTTTGAATACTTCTTCCGTACTCTGAAATGAGTAGATTTCCTCTTTCAGTATTATATTCTAAGCTAAAATTTTTCATCAATAATATGCAATGTAAGTATTTTTAAATGAGGTTCAAAATTACAAGCTCATCATTTCTTTAGCAGCTGTTAAAACTGCTTGCCCAGGATTTTCTCCACTCAGCATTCTGGCTATTTCATGTATTCTTTCTTCCTCGGTTAAAGTCCGAATTTGAGTAAGTGTTTGGTCTTCCTCGTGATTTTTATAAACGTAAAAATGGTTATCAGCTTTGCTGGCAATTTGAGGTAAATGAGTGATGGCAATTACCTGGTGTTTAGTTGCATGCGCTTTCATAACCTGAGCTACTCTTAAAGCAGCTTCACCCGAAATACCGGTATCAATTTCATCAAAAACAATGGAAGGTAATTCTACTTTATCAGAGATTAGTGATTTCAAACAAAGCATTAATCTGCTTAATTCACCGCCGCTTGCTACTTCATTTAATGGTTTAATTGGAAATCCTTTATTTGCACTAAACTGAAAACTCAATTGATTCAATCCATTTGAATGAAGGTTTTCATCGCTCGTTTTTTCTAATTTTACTTCGAATTGAGCTTGTGGAATTGCTACATTATTTAATAATTCCAATACTTTTAATTTCATTGGATTTAATGCAAGTTCTCTTTTTGCATGTAACTCGTTCCCCAGATTTAGTGATTTTTCAAATAGTTCAGATTTTTGTTTTTCAGCAACTAAAATTTCCTCTGCTAAACTTCCAATTTCATTTATTCTGGCTTGAAATTTTGCTAATAAATCAAGTAATTCCTCATTGCCTGAAACCCTATGCTTTTTTTGCATGTTCATCAATTCCTGCAGCCTGAGTTCTTGTTTGGCAAGTAATTCAGGGTCTGATAAGGTTTTATCTGCTATAGAGCTTAATTCTTCTGCGATATCAGATAAATCAACAATATTTGATTGTAACCTGTCTAAAATTAATGGAATTGCAGTTTGGTGTTTTGAACTTTGAGCTAATATTCCGGTAATTTCTCTTAATTGGTCTAAGAGACTATTTTCATTTCCCTCTAAAACCTGAGAAGATTGAAAGCAAGAAGTTTGAATTTGCTCAGCATGAGAAAGCAATTGGATTTCCGATTCTAATTCTGGTTCCTCTCCATTTTTTGGATTTAATTCATTTATTTCATGAATAACAAATCTTAGATAATCTTCATCACTTCTGGCTTTTGCTTCTCTTTCAAGCAAATCTTTGTAAACCTGTTCGCTTTTTCTATACTGTTTGAAAACTATTCTGTAATCCTCCAGAATTTTGCTTGATTCAGCAAATGCATCAAGTACATTCATTTGAAAATCAGCTTCATTTAATTCAAGAGTTTGGTGTTGAGAAACGATATCAATCAATAACAAGCCAACACTTCTTAATAATGGTAAGTTTATTGGAGTATCATTAATAAATGCTCGCGATTTACCCGCAGAATTGATCTCTCTTCTTAAAATCGTTTGTTTTTCGGAATCGAGTTCATTTTCTTCCAAAAGGTATTGTAGTTCAGCATTATTTACTTCAAAAACACCTTCAACCACCAATTTTTCACTTCCGGGTAAAAGTACTTTTGTATCCGCCCTTTCCCCTAAAATTAATCCCAGGGCGCCCATTAAAATTGATTTTCCGGCACCTGTTTCACCAGTAATAATATTTAAACCCTTTTCAAACCTAATTTCGGTTTGTTTTATGATTGCGTAATTCTGTATTTTAAGGAGTTGTAGCATAACTGTGACTGCGAATATAAAAGCAACTTTTATTCAAATGCTTTGTACTTTTCAACAGCCCGAGAAATCAATGGTTTAATTTAAAATTACTTTTTTAATGTCTCTTTTTCCATTCGATTGGATTTGAATGAAATAGATCCCTTTTTGAACACCATTTAAATCAATATTAAATTGATTATCAGGAGTTTCAATTAGAGATTCAATTAGCGTTTTGCCTTGTAAATCTACTAATTGAAGTGTTGTTAGTTTACCAAATTCACCACTGATATTAAGGAAATCAGTAGTTGGATTAGGGTAAATCTGGAGATTTGAAATTCCGGTAAAATCATATAATCCTGTTGCTATTACATTGATAAAGCCGGTTTTAAGCGTATCATCAGAACCTGCAGAATATTGTGTTGTGAGTTTAATATCATATGCACCTAAATCCGAAAATATAATTTTTGGTGCTGCAGAACTTGCTGAAGTTCCTCCTACAAATGCATATTTAGCTGATTTAGGAAAAACTTCCCAATTGTATGATTCAGGAGTTGCGACACTGCGATTGATTAGAAAGCAAGTATCACCTAAAACCACATTTCTGTTTGAAGCTGTGAAATTTGCATGATTAACAAAAACTTCAGGTCTGTAAATATCTTTGAATCTTATAGTGGTACCGCCTGTCAAAGGATTTGAAGGAACAATAACTTCTAAAATTGGAATTTTCTGTCCTTTTGCCAACCAACGATATTCAGTTCTATTATTTTGTAAGGGTAATTGAGTTGGACCAAAAACAATGCTATCAGTTTCAACAATTACCGATTTTATTCTAAGACAATCAAAGGTTCCAAAAGGAGTAGTTAAACTTCCCCAGGCATCAACAGTATTTGTTCTGACACCATTCTGGCTTATAGAACCAAAACTTGCTAAACCTGCAGTTCCTGAAAAATTGCCTCCAAATTCTTTTTCATATGTTAGAGGTAAAGAATATAATGTATCTTTAGGTGAATAAACTAAACCCAAAGGCAAACCCTGTGCAGTTGCGCCTCTTCCGGTAATGATATAAGCTGTATTTGATTTTTTAATAAAAGTGTAAGGATTATCAATAAAACCCCCTGGAACCGGTAAACCTGTTTCTGGGTAACCAAATGTTGAATTGGAAAAAAATTGCAATATATAAGGAGTTTGAAGTGGGGCTGAGAACTTTATTAATTGCTGATTTGTAGCTTTTAATTTGGAAAAATCCCAAGTCAAATCTGCACCTGTAGCATTTAAGTTGATAGAACCGCTACCAATTGAAAATCGAATTTCATCATTTACAGCGGGTAAATCATTTGCAGTGATTGTAATTTGAGCATTAACCTCAATTAAACAGAAAAAGCAGAAGTTTACTAGAAGTATAATCTTTCTCATAGAGATAATTTTAAATTTTATCCATGCAATTTAAGTTTAATTCATTTAATAAATTCGAATTATGAGATGAAATCGCTTTATTTTTTCAAATAATATTGTCGCATTCATGAATTAAATCGATTCTTTGTCAGCTTTTTGGAAATTTCCATATTGAAGATTTGTTCGATTTGTTTATACTTACAAACATTTTACCTGTGGAAAGCTTGTGGAAACAGACAAGTTTGCATAGTCGTAATTTGTATTAAAGAATTTAGAATCATTGACTTCAAACAAAACACATACATTCGATTTGGTTGCTCATTACCTGAAGCAAAGCCATTCTTGTAAATTACAGGGATTTGGTGATTTTCAGGTACATGTGGTTTCTTCTCATGTCGATCCGGTTGCCCGATTATTTCATCCAATGAATTTGGCTTTAGAATTTTTTCAGAATTCTGATTCTACTTCATTCGACTTTATAGAATTTTGTTCTTATATCTGGGAAACAAGCACTGATAATGCAGAAAGCAGGATAAAATCTCAAATAATTGAATCCAATAATTATTTGTCAAGCGAGGGTTCATTTTTTATCTCCGGATTGGGTTTATTCACCAAATCAAAAGATGGTTCTATTCATTTTAAAATAGATAATGAAAATTGGGTTTCAGGTGTTTCATTTGGATTGCCTGATTTAAGGTTTGTTCCTGGTGCTAACAAGTTAAAAACTATAACTATTGATCGTTCGGCTAAACCGAGTGATATGGAGGAGATTAGTTATGCCAGAGAACAGGCGCTGAAGGAATTAAGACAAATGTTGGAACAGGCAAATATTGCAGAAAGTGGAAAATCAAGTAAGAAGATCGGCGCTTTTCCAGTTATTGCCACTGTATTAACATTAATTCTTTTAATCAACGTTATTTTGTTTTTAAAGAAGAATCCTACTTCTACAATACAATCAGAAATTGCCAGAATGGATATGGCTTCTGAAACTGGTAAATTAATTAAGGATTCAGTAAATCCTATTGAGTTATCTAATTCGATTGATGTAAATAATGATACTAAATTATTTAACTTTAATCCAGGATTTGCTATCAAAAGAGGTTTCATAGAATTTGATTCAAATAATTATTTTCCAATTATTAATCTTGATGTAATTCCTGCAATGAATGAAATTCATGAGCAACTAAAACCTGAACCTTTGCAGATTGAATCACCAGAAGTTGAAGAAGAAGTTGAATCTGTAATGGAAACAAAGCCGGTAATTAAAAATGCTTCAGCAGCTCCATTAATTGGTAAAATCAATGAAAATACTTCAAGTAATGCTGGTTTCTCTTTGGTAGCAGGTGCATTTAAAAATGTTGGAAATGCACAAAAATTAGAAAAAGAATTGAAATCCTTGGGTTATAAAAATGCAACGGTAAAAAAACCGAAAAATCATATTTACTTCCTTGTGTTTTATGAAAGTTTCTCGAAAAGAGAAGAAGCCATGAAACTTCAAATTCAATTGGAATCAAAAGGTGAAGAACCTTGGATTTTCGAAGCTGAATAAAAAATTACCAGTTTCTTCATGTTTATCAAAAGTGATTTTTTGTAAATCAGATGAAGTTTTGTGAAAAAAATCAAAAAGTATTTTGATTTTAAATTCACCTATTTTATGAAATTTAAGACCCCGATAGACGGTCTCATGTTAATATAAAATCTTCCCTCCAAAACAAAACAACGCGGACCATTAGTCCGCGTTGTTTTGTTTTGGAGGCTTTTTAAATTCATTTAGATTACCATAATCATGACATACCTTCAGGATTTTGGTGAAAACAATCTGTTATCAATTCTATTTTTTAAGGCTAGTTTTGATTTTAACATGTAGTTTTTTGTTTTTAAGTCTTTAAATTTTCAATTAACTAGAACATAGGTAATGAAGCAGATCATAATAAAAACTTTAGCACTTACATTCTTGGTCTCCATGCTATTTCTGTTGCATTTGCATCATGAATAATTTTTCTTGATAACACAAAAAGGTAATCACTTAAACGATTCAAATAAATAGAAACTATTTCAGGTA
>JBIPMI010000373.1:0-2917 GCA_044369215.1 Bacteroidia bacterium
TTCCCCAATTGTCTTTTAAGTTAACTTTATTGATGTCATTGTCTTTGATTCCATCCACAACTTTCACTACCTGACCAGCAGCAGGAGCAAAAACAGGTAAGTTGAAACAATAAAAATCTTCCGGTGCAAAACCCGGTAAACGATAGGTTCTTGATTCCTCATCTATTAAGTCGAAATCCCATGCGTATTGCCAATCGCCTTTATGTGTAATTTCACCTGTATGGCCTTGAGAAATTCTCCAGGTTCCAAGAACAGGTAAACTTATTTTGAAATAAAGTTCATTGGCAAATCGTCCAATTTGATTTAAATAACGATATAAATTCTTTTCAGGTGATGCAAACTGAACCAATGTAAGAATCAATTTTTCTGATTTAAGCCTAAAGAATAAAAAGTATAAAAACAGAATTACAGATATATTAAATGGCAAGGAAAGTATGGGTAAGTTAAAAGGTGCCAATAGTTTTTCGAAACCAACGCCAAGTATTGCAATGACAGGTGTTATAACAATTACAAGTATATAAGTCCAAACATTAGGTATTAAAAAGAATCCACCTAAAGCTATTGCACTCAGAATAAAATTGAATCCAATAAATCCATAATTCAAATCATTAAGATTGGCACCTATGATGATATAAAAACTATAACCTGTTAGGAATCCAATGACAGATAAACTGAATGCAATTCTGGAATGAATAAGTAATGCAATTGCTACTAAAATTCCTGGTAGTAAACTGAATTGAAATAGTACCGCACCCAATGATTTAAAGTACACTTTTATTATCAGTGGAATTGGTAATCCTTCTAAAAATTCATAAGATTTAAGCAGGTTTTCGCCTCCAACTCTGTAAATATGATTAAATACAAATATTTGAGTACTATTGGGGTCAAGGCTATTAAAACCTTCAGTTGAAAGCTTTAAAATCCATACATTTAACAAAAATGGAATACTTAAAAATGGAAGTTTTTTTGCACCTAATATTCCATCAAAAACCACTGTTAACATCAAACATAAAAAACTACCTGCAAATATGATGAGCAATAAATAGTAACTGATATTATAGGAGTATCCTAAAAATAATCCGGTCAATAGTCCATTAAAAGCAAATGTTCCCGACTTTATTTTCTCCTTATCAAGATGGAATAAAAACGCAATTACATTGGTGAAAAAGGCCATTAATAATCCGGCCAAACCTGCTATTGGGTCAGTAAATGAAGCTAAACCAATCAATATTCCTGCAACAGGATTTGCAGATAGAAACAACTGAGCGTAACTATTTGCTAATCCTGTAGTGGAAGTTGAAAGTAAATCTTTACTTAACCTAATCATTCTTAAATACTAAATTCCTTTAAATAAGTCGGCATTACTTCTTTATCATTTAAATCAGAAAGTGTTTCTCTATTTCTAATTAAATGATGTTTGCCTTCCATATCAATCATTACAACATTCGGACGCATTGCAATAAACTGCATCCATTGTGTCATGTTATAGGCACCAACAGAATGCACCACAACATTGTCTCCCTTTTTCATTGGAGGTAATGTGATGCTTTCTCTGATTACATCTATGTTCATGCACAATGGTCCATAAATAACACCATCTTCTGTATAATGACTAAATTCTTGTGCAGGTGATACTTTATGGTCGTACCAGAATGAAGTGAATAAAATATTTACACCAAAATCCATGATAGTAGCGCGTCTGCCATCACTTAATCTTTTATTGGCAAGCACAGTTCCACATAAACTTCCGGCCTCATCTATTAATGCTCTTCCTGTTTCAAGAATTAAAATTGGTAATTCTTGTTTGCTGTATTCTGCGTTTAATAAAGCACTACAAATCGCCTCAGCATAATCATCAAAACTTGGTGAACTGACATTGCCCGGTAGGTATGAACCTTTCAAATTATTCTTTGAAGCAAATCCGCCACCCATATCAATATAAGTGATTTTTTTATTAAATTTTGAATGGATATGGAAAGCTAAATCAGCCAGTTTTGAAGCTGCAATTGCATAGGCATTAGCAGATAACATGAATGTACCAATGTGACAATGTAATCCAACTAAATCCATTTGATCGTTTAGGATAATTTTGTTGATTGCATCCCAAGCCTGACCACTTTCATAATTGAAACCAAAACGGTCCCACATAGGATAAACTCCAGTATCCATGTTAACGCGAATAGCAACACGCGGACGTTTATTTATTTCTTTGGTGATTTCAATTAAGCGATATAATTCATCAAGATGATCGATATGAATTAAAGAATTATTTTCAATGGCAAGATTTAAATCAGCATCGGTTTTATCTGGTCCATTAAAAATGATTTTGTTACCCGGAACACCATTTAATAAAGCTTTATTGTATTCAAAACCTGAAACAACTTCTGCCCAAGCACCCTCTTGATGGAAGACATTACAAACGGCATTGATATAATTGGTTTTATAACTCCAGGCCATTTGAACTTTAGGATAACGATTGGTAAAGGCGCGTTTACAATCTTTATAAGTTTGTCTGATGGTTCTTTCTGAAATAGTAAAAACCGGAGAACCATAAGTGCTGATGAGTTCTTTGACAGAAACACCATCAATATGGGTAACAGGATTGTATTCGGTGCGAGTCCCGAATTTATTCATCATGCCGGTATTTAGTTTTTTCACAACCGGTCTTTCATATCTTAACTTTTCCATGTTCAATTTTTTCTTTTAAAGTTCTCCTAGTGTTGAGATTTGTTCAAATTCTTTTAAGTCAACTATCATATCAAATGAATAGCGAACAAACATTTTACCTACATCATATTTTTCAAAAGGCTCCACTGTTTCTCCAAGTGCCATTCTGATTAATGCTTCAGGATGGTTTTGTCCGCAACCATTTGCCAGATATACCCATGCCGGAAATCTGGGATTGATTTCAAGCAAG
>JBIPMI010000085.1:0-9902 GCA_044369215.1 Bacteroidia bacterium
TACGGTATAAGAACCTACTGTATTCGTAGAAGAATAAACCGGCATTGAAACCTTACAAGAATTTATTGTATCGAAGTTATTCATACCAATAAACTGGATAGTATAATAGGTACCTGAGGTTGCTACTGCTAATTGTTTGATAGAAATAAAATTAAAGTTAATTCCATTCACACCATTATACTTTACAACACTTGGCTCTATAGCGCCAACTGAATTGAATTGTAAGGAAACTGAATCCGCATTATTTGCGATTGAATTAAATGAAACAACGTTTGTAGGATTTGTTGAGCCAGGATAAGCTGATAAAACAAGTTGCTCATTGTAAGTTCCGGTTTTTACCATAAAATTAACTACTCCACTTGCACCTCTGGTTTTCAACGCATCATTTGCTGCATTAAAAGTAAGAAAATCAGAAGGAGCAGCACCAACAATATAGTTACCACTTAATGGAGTTGAAAGATTAACAACTAATGTATCATTAGCAGGTAAACCATCAAAACCTAAATTAGGAGCAGAAGTATACAATTGTAATGTATTTTGAGGATTCACCAAATTGATTTGTTGAGTGCCTGTAAAGTAAACTGAAACTGTATCACAGGTTGGAAGATTACCAGTAAATGTTGTTGTAACAGCAGTTCCATTATTTAATTTATAAGTCAAATCAAAAGAAGTAACAGCAGTTGCACCATTGTTTCTAACAACAACCTGTAAATCCTGAGAACCTAATCCTAAAGGGAAGGTTGGAGAAAGAAGCATTACCGGAGAGATATCTAATGCAGCAGCAGCTGCTTCATAAGCTCCAATATTAGGTGAAGTTGAGCGAGAATTACCTGCAAAATCTGTAGGAACATCTGCAAATAAATTTGTACCTCTTAAACAAGCATTGGTTAAATTGTAGTTACCGGCTCCAACAAAAGGAGGATTTAAATTGAATGATGAGTCACCCCCTGCTGCAGTTGTTTTGTAGGTAGCAGGAGTGAAGAAAACGCCATTTCTAAAACCTAAAGTTCCAGTAGTTGGATTTGATGCATTGTAGTAAACATTGAAGTTAACATTACTAATACCCGGTGAAGTTGCAAAATAGGCCGGAGTATAGGTAGGAGTATTTGTTACAAAAATATTGTTTTTAACATTCGTTAGCGACGAACCAGTATTGTAAAATGCAGAGTAAGTTGTTGAAGTTACTGAACCATTCATGACAACTACATTGTGGTACACATCAGCATTAAATGCGGTATTAGCTTGGTATAAATATAAACCGTATAAACCTGGATAGGCAGAACCTGTTCCTCCAATAATGATATTATTGTAGATTTTAGTTTTAGCAGCAGTTGCAGAGTTTATTGGATAGTAACAATACAAACCATAACCACCAAAATTATTGATTCTATTACCTATCATTTCATGGGAGATTGTTGAGTTAACAGATTGGTTGAAGTATGAGTAAATACCATAATAACCATAGTTTTGACCTTGCATATTGATGACATTGTTATTCACAACCATTGGGTTATAATTAAAATAAGCATAAATACCCATGTAATTAATATTGTTCAAAGTATTACCTCTAATCATAATACCACTATTGAAGCCCGCATTTTGAGAGCCACGATGTGAAATTCCATAACCACCGCCTGTAACAATATTACTATCAATGATGGAGGAATCTGCACCACAATTAGTTAGTCCAGAACCATTAGCTGTTCCTGTGAAATTAATTGCATAACTAGTTGATGAGGTACCTGTTAAAATAGGAATATTCACATTACATCTTTTAATTGTAATACCTCTCATTAAAGAAGAAGAAGCGGCAGAAACTGCAGCAAAACCAACAGGAGTTACTGTATTGGTATTTGTAATTGTTAGATTTTGAACAGTTACAAAACTTGTATTATTAATTAAAAATGCAGCTCCAGCTGCTGATGATGTAACAGTACGAGTTGATTTGTCATTACCTTCAAAAGTAATCCTATTTGTAGAGCTTGTTCCAGGAATAGGACCATTTACAATAACTTGACCAGCATAAGTACCTGGACGAATATCAAAAGTTACTGGACCACTAACACCATTAACCAATGCATTTGCCGCATCAATTATGGTTGCAAAGTCAGGAGTTGTTCCACCAACAGTATAAACACCACTTAATGGAGCCAATAATGTAGCTCTTAAAGTATCATTTGTAGCATCAGCATCTGCATTTGTATTTGGTAAAGATGTATAATAGGTCATATTATTAACTGCCCCTAAAGTTACTTGATCAGTACCTGTAAATAAAACAGTATCAACTGAACATGCTGCAACTGTATTGGTTTTAATAACAGTTACAGGTGTAGCTGTATTCAATCTATAACTTGCATTGTAGCTAGAAACGGTATTCGCGCCAATGTTTTTAACAATATAACTTACATCTTGTGCACCACTAATAATAGGAGCATTTGGAGTAAGAATAGTCATTAATCTAAGGTTATCATTTACACCACCAGTAAATTGGTCTGCACCAATTGTAGGTGTTACAGAGAATGTATCTCCATCAATATCATAAGGAACGAATGCTTTTAAATCAACACCATAACCATTACAACCATCAGTTAAATGTAAATTACCCGGTAAAGGTAATCTAGAAACAAAAGAAGGATTTGTATTAATTGATGAATCACCACCAGCTGTTATTGTCATGAAATTAGAAGGATTGAAGAAAGTACCTCTATAAACTAAGTTACCTGAAGTTGGATTGGTAGCATTATAATAGATATTGTAATTTACATTACTTCCAGCAGGAGATGTAGCTAAATACATTGGCGTTGCTGTTCCACCATACACTGCAAAAATATTATTTTTCACCATTGTATTTGTAGAACCTGTATTGTAGAAACAAGTATTTGCTGTAGATGTACTTGTTCCGTTCATTGAAATTGTATTGTGGTAAATTTCAGCATTACAAGCAGCATTGTATTGGTACAAGTAAATGCCATATAAACCTGGATATGTGCCACCTAAAGAACTTGTTAAAATATTATTATGACATTTAACTTTTGCAGCAGTAGTTGTTTGTAAAGGATAATATAGATAAATACCATATCCACCAAAACCATTAATAGTATTTCCAACAATTTCGTGATTGATAGTAGTATTAGATGATTGGTTATAATAGAAATACAAACCATAGTAACCATATTGGAAACCATTCATATTGAATTTGTTGTTTTTAACAACAACCGGATTGTAATTGTAAGCAATATAACCACCCATGTAGTTGCTATTAATTACAGTATTATTTGTTACAACAATTCCTCTATTAGCAGCAGCAGATGAGCTACCATAAACTGTGATTGAATAACCACCACCTGTTACAACATTGCTATCAATTAAAATAGAGTCACCACTCATAGCACTTGCACCATTACCACCTGCTGTTCCAGTAGCAATAATTCCATAACCACTAGAAGAAGTTGTTGGTTGTATAGCTACGTTTACTTTATTGTTAATGATTTTAACATTTTTCACAACACCTACCATTGCAATACCTGCGCCAGTTGTTGTACTTGTATTGTTTACAGTAAAATTTCTAAATGTAACAAACTTAGAAGCATTCATTAAAACTACTGCACTTGTAGACTGGTTCGATGAAATAATTGTATTTGTAGGATTTACACCATCAAAAGTTATTGTATTAATTGCAGATGCACCAGCAATATCGCCAATGATAACTTGACTGGTATAAGTTCCAGGAGCAACTGTAAAATAAACAGGACCACAAACACCAGAACCGTTTAAAGCTGTAATTGCTGCTGCAAATGAGGTGTAGTTTGTTGCACCTGAACCTGCTGGATCAATTGTAAAATTACCAGATATTGATGGTTGTTTCGTAACTTGTGCGGTATCGTTTATTCTTATAGTATCATTGGTATTGTTAGGTAAAGATGTCCAAGCTTTAATAATAGTTGGAGTTGAGGGAAATGAGTAAGCACTAGCCAAAGTAATTTGAGTGAATGAAGGATTTAAACCACCCATTGTATCTAATACACTAGTTGAAGCAATTGGAGTTTGTGCTGTACCATTTAGAGACCAATTTACATTAAAACCAGTAACCACATTTTTTCCAAAATTTTGAACTCTAGCTACAATATTTTGAGGGCCATTGCAGAAAAATCCTGGAGAATCGATAGCACTTATTCCAATATCATCATTTGATAAAGAACCTTGCCAAACTTGAATTTCTCTAAAGTTTACGTTAGAACTTTGAGATCCACCAACTGTCATATCGATGATACGAATTTGGCTAGTTGCAACAGTAGGGAAGGTAATATCATAAATACACAAACTTGTGTTTGTTTGAGTAAATGTGGTATGTGTAACCCAAGTAGTTCCATTCCAAATTTGAACGGTACCACCAGTCAAATAACGAGTACCTGATGCTCCAACATGGATAGTTAATTTTTCAATTACTTGTACAGTTGGCCATGTAAAAGTAACATGGACAGTTGAACCTGGATTAGTTGCGTTTGAAGACAGCCACATTTGCTGAGTTCCGCAAGTTCCTAATACGTTGTCATTTAAAGTAGAACAAGCACCTGTATTACAAACAGGTCCTGCAGTTCCTCCTCCAGAAGCTGTCGCCGTTAGCCCAACATTAACTTGAGCGTTGGCAAAACTTGTAACAAATGTTGCAAAAAGCAACAGAAGTCCAAATTTGATTTTTTGTAGATTTCTCATCATATGATATTTGTTTGTGTTAGAATTTTGATTTCACTAGAAAATTTGAGAATACCAAAGTTATCATTTGAGAAAAAATTTCCAAATCAATTATTAAATTTTTCAGAATTTTAAGAAATCCGTCAAAATGGCTAAAAATTAAGGCCTAACAAGAACAATATTTACATTAAATACAACTGTATAGAAAAAAAACAATTTAACAGACCATTTCCTGACAAAACTTTAGATATATTTTTCTTGTTTACCATCAATTTCTTCAAATTCTCATATGAAGTTTTAACATAAGTTTGCAACATGTCTAATAGCCATCTAAAACAAATCATAAGTTCACTTCCTGAAAGTCCGGGGATATATAAATACTTTGATAAAACGGGTACTCTGATTTACATAGGAAAAGCTAAAAATCTAAAAAAACGAGTTAGTAGTTACTTTAGTAAAAACCATTACGAAAACCGCAAAACAGCAGTAATGGTTAGCAAAATTGAAGATATTCACTTTACGCTGGTTGAAACCGAAATAGATGCTCTACTTCTTGAAAATAGTTTAATTAAAAAATTTCAACCAAAGTTCAATATCAATTTAAAGGATGATAAAACTTATCCATTTATCTGTGTTAAAAAAGAAAGATTCCCACGCATATTTCCTACCAGAAACCCAATAAAAGATGGTTCGGAATATTTTGGCCCCTATGCATCTGTAGGGATGATGCATACAATTTTAGACCTCATCAAAGCCTTGTATCCATTAAGAAATTGCAATTTTGGCTTGAGTGAAGCAAATATCCGGGCTTACAAATTTAAGACTTGTTTGGAATTTGATATTGGTAATTGTAAAGGACCATGTGTGGCATTGCAGGAAGAAGAAGATTATTTAAACAATATCAAACTTATTCGAAATATTCTAAAAGGTAATTTATCTGAAGTTTTAAATCACCTAAAAACAGGCATGAATGAAGCAGCGAATGATATGAAATTTGAAGAAGCTGCTTTTTTCAAAAAGAAAATTTCGATGTTGACCAATTACCAAAGTAAATCAACCATTGTTACAAGTATTCCTTATGATGTTGATGTATTTTCAATTGTTAGTGATGATAAATTTGCCTTTGTTAATTTTCTAAAAGTTTCAAATGGAATGATTATTCAAACACAAACCTTTGAAATTAAAAAGAAGATTGATGAATCTGATGCTGAACTATTGAATTTTGCCATAGCAGAAACGCGAGAAACTTACCATTCAACAAGTCGAGAAATTATTGTGCCAATTGAACCCGATTGGCAGGATGAAAAAATAGAAATCACTATTCCTAAAGCTGGTGATAAGAAAAAACTACTTGATCTTTCTTTGAAAAATGCAATGTATTATAAAAAGGAAAAATTAAGTCAGTATGAAAAATTAAACCCTGAGTTTAAAGTAGATCGAATTTTAACCCAAATGAAAAACGATTTGAGGTTAACAGAACTTCCTCAACATATCGAATGTTTTGACAATTCGAACTTACAAGGAACTAATCCCGTTTCGGCTTGTGTAGTTTTTAAGGATGCTAAACCAAGTAAAAAAGATTATAGAATTTTCAATGTAAAAACTGTTGTTGGTCCAAACGATTTTGCCACTATGGAAGAGGTAGTTTTTAGGAGATATAAAAGACTTAAAGAAGAAAATGAACCATTGCCACAACTCATCATAATTGATGGAGGAAAAGGGCAATTAAGTTCGGCTGTAGAAAGTTTGAAAAAGCTTGATTTATATGGCAAAATTCCGGTTATTGGAATTGCAAAAAGATTGGAAGAATTGTTCTATCCTGAAGATGAATTTCCGCTTTATATTGATAAGAAATCGGAGACTCTAAGAATCATTCAACAGTTAAGAGATGAAGCGCATCGTTTTGGAATTACACATCATAGAAAAAGGAGAAGTAGAAATACCTTTTTAACTGTTTTAGAAGAGATCGATGGTATTGGTGAAAACACAGCACAACTTCTATTAAAAGAATTCAAATCAGTAGAAAAAATAAAAAAAGTAAGCTTTGAAGATTTACAAAAACTGGTTGGAAAATCGAAAGCAGAAAAGTTGATGAAGTATTTTGAAAACCCAACAATTGATAAATAAAAAAAACGAATATCCGCATGTATACCAGAATTATTTTTTGTAAATCAAGTATATTAATTGAGTATCTTTTTCAAAAAGTTTTGAAGTTAAATTACTCTATTCAATGAAATTAGTGACCCTGAAGGTGGTCACATGTTTATAGAAAATGCTGTAAACCAAATCCCCCCAAACTCGTCAACGCGGACCTTTGGTCCGCGTTGACGAGTTTGGGGGTGGTGCTCCTTATTTTATTTTCTATAAAAATGTCACCCATTCTGGGTTTTAGAACTTGCTAGAAGAAACATTAACTAAAATTATTCATTTTTTGTTGTGTAGTTTGATCTAAACGAATAATAATCAGCCATAAAGTTTGGACAATCTTATTCTTAGGTAAAAAGCGGATAATCGTATAAAAAAAATCTAGCTTCAAAGAATGAAGCTAGATTTTAATAAAATTATTTTCTAGGACAAGTATTCAATCCTACTAAGGTGTATAGTGGGCAAAAACTTACTAAACTTGTTAATACAAAAACTCCACCTAAAACTAAAAATACGATACCCATTGTTCCTGTAATAATTCCTCCGAAATAAAGACCTGCAAAAGCAATAGCAACAATAATTCTAATGATTTTGTCTAAGTTACCCATGTTCTTTTTCATAATTTGAATATTTAAATGTGATTAATCTGTGTTTTTCAATATTCAAAATTATGTCCAATAGAATAAGTTATTGGTGACTAATGTCACATATTATAAAATTTCTATTCCATCCTTTAATTGAAGGAGTTTTCCTTCTGACTCAAGCTTTTTCATCAATCTTGTAACAACCTCACGGGCACTTCCCAGATTATTTGCAATTTCCTTGTGTGATATTTTTAAGGGATTTTGTCCTGTTAAAGTTGAACGTTCTTTTAAAAAATCCAGGATTCTTTGGTCTAAATGAGTAAAAATCAAATGATGAATTGTATCAATCAATTCAGAGTATCTTTGGTTGTAATGCTCATAAAATTTATCGTTTAATTTAGGAAATTCTGCCAATAAAATCTTCAATTGATCTACAGGTAAAATCAACAAATTAGAATCTACTTCTGTAATTGCATTCACTTTACTTTTTTGCCCTTTTAATGCAGCAGAAAAAGACATTACACAACTTTCTACTGGCTGTATATAGTACAATAAAAGTTCTTTGTCTTCATGATGAGTGAATACTTTTACCAAACCTTTTTCTACAATAGGAATTACATTTACATACTGTCCAAATTGCAAAATTTCAGTTCCCGCAGGAATCTCTTTATAAACGGAGAGTTCTTTTATCCTAACAGAAATTTGCGGGTCTAAATTTGAAAACATGCTGAAATATACAAATTCCTTATTTTAAAAACGAATATCCGTTTCTTTACTAGTATAATTTAATTAAATGATTAATACACCCTAAAACGGACGCGAACCTTCGGTTCGCGTCCGTTTTGGGATGAGGGTAATTCAATCATTCTTATTTACTACAATAATGTCATACCTATGGGATTTTAGGAAATTTCATAAAAAAACGGGATTCCATTTTTAATTCATCTTGCCTTAATTTAAAGTCATAAATCAATACGATTATCCGCATCTTTTCCTAAAAGAAATTTAGCGAAACTTTATACCTGATTATTACTCGTTAAAATCAAACTAAACCACAAAAATTCTATTATAGTTGGAGTCATGTTTCTTATAGCAAGCTCTTAAAAATCCTGAAGGGATGACATGATTGTAGAAAACAAAATATGATGAAACACCACCCCCAAAACTCTTCCAACGCGGACCTTTGGTCCGCGTTGGAAGAGTTTTGGGGGAATTCATTTCTAGCATTTTTCTATAAACATGTGACCACCTATCGGGGTCTTAAATTTCATAAAACGGAGTAATTTAATATCAAACTACTTTTTAAAAATATTTCTCAAAATATGCATATGATTTATAAAAAATTATTACAGGTAAACATGCGGATAATTGTATTCAAAAATGAAGAAAGAAAATAAAAGCTAAAATTTCTTAGCAGGTAAATCTTATTCGACATAGATTTTTATATATTCGCTTTATATCCCTAAGTATGAAACGCAGAACGGTAATAAAATCTTTATTTTTTGGAGGAACAGCAATCATAGGAGGAATAGGCTCATGGAATGCTTATCAAATATTCAAAACTCCGGATTTAGCTTCCCTACAAAATCAAATCCCTCTATTAAATGCACTGGCTCAAACCATTATCCCCAGAACAGATTCTCCGGGAGCCGGTGATGCAAATGCAGGTGTTTATATCGCTAAAATGATTCAGAAAGGTTATGATAAAAAAACTCAAAACAGGTTTGTGGATGGATTAGCTGCGATTCAACAAAAAGCAAATAGCCAATTTGATTTAGATTTTGAAAACTGCTCGGAAGAACAAAGAATTGAGTTATTAGCAGAAGCTGAATCATCGGGAAGAACATTGCCGGGAAGTGTCGGAAAACTTCAAAAGAAACTGTTGGGAGATTCATTTTTTGGAACATTAAAAGAACTTACATGTGAAGCCTATTGTACTTCCATGGAAGGAATGAACCAAGGTCTGGCATATGATTATGTACCAGGAAAATTTTTAGGTTGTATTACACTTAATCCGGGTCAAAAATCCTGGGCTACTAAATAATTATGGGTAAAGATTCATTAAGTACAGATAGCATTCAAACAGATTCTATTTATATCAATACAGGCCATGCAAAGCAGCAACAAACTTATGATGCAATCGTCATTGGTTCTGGTATCAGCGGAGGTTTTGCAGCAAAGGAATTGTGTGAAAAAGGATTAAAAACTTTAGTAATTGAAAGAGGTAGAAAAGTAGAACATATTACGGATTATCCAACTGCAATGCTTAACCCCTGGCAATTTGAAAATCGTTTAAAAATGACCAATGAGGATATTCAAAAACAAGCCATTCAAAGTTCTGTTTGTGATGAAAGTAATAAGCACTTTTTTGTAAACGATTTAGAAAATCCATATATCCAGGAAAAACCTTTTGCGTGGATTAGAGGCTATCAAACAGGCGGTCGTTCTCTTACTTGGGGTAGACAATGTTACAGACTTGGT
>JBIPMI010000086.1:0-9888 GCA_044369215.1 Bacteroidia bacterium
TGAGCAATTTGGTACAAATATTCGATCAACAGTAACGAATACGGTCCCAAATTTTGTAAGAGGCGCAGTAGTGCCAATTACCTTAAGTTTTGCAGCATTATCTAAATCAATGCCAATAGTAAATGCAGCATTAATCGTTGGAATGGTTTGTATTGTTTTGGCTTTCTTATCAACTTTATTTATCAAAGAAAGTTTCAGCAAAGACCTGAACTACTATGAGATAGATTAAAGAATCTGAACTTAATCGCTCTATTTAATGAAACTTATGACCCCGATAGGTGATCTCATGTTTATAAAAAAATGATCAACATGAATTTTCCCCAAATCTCAACATAATTTGTTTTTTATAATCATGTCATCCCTTCTGGATTTTTAAGAACTTACTAAAAGAATCATAAACTGATTATTATTCGTTTTTTATGTTTTTTTGATTTTTACAAGTAACAAAAAGCAATAGAGTTAATCTAATTTTTTTAGGTAAAGAAAAGGATAATCGTATTCTTTTAACGTGATTAGAAATTTCATTTTTTGTTAAACTTTTTATGGAAATACTTTTATAAAGTATAAGATAATCAAAAATTAGTATTATTTTTTGATTAAAAAGTCTATTTTAGATTTTAGAATAGAAATCTATACTATTCTAAAATTCATCACAATCTAAAAAAATCAAGAACCACTAGTTATACAAAAACCATGAAAAAAAACTTAGCAGAATTTATTGGAACATTTTGGCTCGTATTGGGCGGATGTGGAAGTGCCATGTTAGCAGCAGGATTTGCTGATGTGGGTATTGGACTACTCGGTGTTTCATTTGCATTTGGACTTACCGTATTAACAATTGCTTACTCATTGGGACATATTTCAGGAGCACATTTGAATCCTGCTGTTACAATTGGACTTTGGGTTGGTGGCAGAATTGGGAAGAAGGAAGTACTACCTTACGTAGTATCTCAAATAGCAGGAGGTATTTTTGGTGCAGCTGTTTTGTACTTAATTGTTATTGGAAATGGAAGTTCAATTGGTGATTTCGCAGCTAATGGATATGGCGATCATTCACCAGGGAAATACAATTTGTTGTCTGCAATTATTACAGAATTTGTTATGACTTTTATGTTTCTGATTGTAATTCTTGGCGCAACCGACGATAAAGCTCCTAAAGGATTTGCCGGTATTGCAATTGGTTTGGCATTAACCTTAATACACTTAATTAGTATCCCAGTAACCAATACATCTGTAAACCCTGCCAGAAGTATCAGTCAGGCATTATTTGTTGGTGATTGGGCATTGGCTCAAGTTTGGTTATTTATTGTTGTTCCAATTGCAGGAGCTGCTTTAGCAGGAGTAGTTTATAAGTATTTAAGAGCTAAATAGATTTACATTTTCTATAAAATTTAAAAACTCATTTGATGTAAAAATTGGATGAGTTTTTTTTGTTTAAGAGGTGAGAAAAGTTTAATTCTTATATCAAGTACTTTTTTGGGGACTTTTAGGACCCGGGCGACAAGTCGACTGGGTACTAAAAGTCCCCAAAAATTTAACGCTACTCTTTATTTTTCTTTTTGTAATCCAATCTTGCTTTCATCATTCTTTCTCTGATTCCACCTTCTTTAATAAAAGCTACCTCAAGAGATTTAATTTGTTTTGCAAGTAGATAACTTGTGATCTTAATTAAACAAATCATTGTGTTGGCGCATATTTCTGGTTCTTCATGTTCGATAGCCTTAATAAAAGTATCATAATTTGCATCCGGTGTTCTATTAAGCTCTCTCAACCTTAAAGTTAGTCTATGTTCCTTATCCCAACAATTTAATTTATTGGTTCTCAAAAAATCCTCATAATCAATTTTAAGTTCTTCTAAAGAGGCTCTAGCTACATTAGTTAATTTAATTTCTGTTTCTTTTGAAGTGCCTGAAGCCATGCTTGCTTCTACAATGTTTTGTTTACCGCTACGGGCAGCTTGCACCATTTGGTCAATTGTGCGGTCATACTTATGGAAGAAGCGTTGGGTAAAATATACAGTTCCATCATAGATGATTTCAGATTTCTGATAAGACATTAAATTCTTGTAGCCACCAAATGTGGGTATAAAGCCGGGGGTGTTCAAGTTATCATCATTCATGTTTCATTTGATTTCGTTCTTGAAAATTAATGAAAGATAAATTTTCATTCAAAAGTTAAAAGCATGAATAAAGGTTTTTAATCATCATTCAATTGCCATTATCCTTTTGTTTACAAAGGTTTTGAAGATGTTTGATAATTTTCAACTAATTTATGTTGAACTAAAAATGGATGTAATTTTCGTCCTAAATGGGGCTAATTAAGGAATTCCTTAAAAGTAAATTTATGCCTATAAGAATCTAATTTTTAAAGAGCTTTTAGAAAAATGTTAGAATAATTTAAAGACAATTCAAACTAGATTTGATTTCAAACCACATCCAATGTTTGGTTCTCTTCTTCAGCTATTTTATTGATGCGAGGTTGGATAATCCAAATACCAATTGGATAAAACCAGATTAAAAAGAATTCACCAGCGAAATCTGAAAAGCTACATTCTCTTTGAAGCTCAATAGTTCTGATTGTTTTTGCAACAAAATACAAGCAATAAAAAATGCAAAACATTGAAAAGAAATGCAATGGAAATATTATTGAAATAAACAATCCAATATTTACAAAATCAGGTTGGATACCTGAATTCACTCCGGTAACAATCCAACTCATTGATATCCCAAGTAGAGTAACGAATAGTAAAGTATAAACTAAAGGAATAAAGAAAAATATCTTGAATTTGGTGGTTTTCATTTTTATATCTTGAGGGATTTTATGCTTTAATCCGATTGCAATCGACCAAAACCAACCAAAGAAAGTTCCTAAAAAAAGCACCATTATAAACGGTAATAGGCTAAAATATTTCAGCATAAATGACATATCTGGTGGATTATTCTCTCCGATTTGAGAAATCATATTACCCATTACAAACATTTGGGAAAAGATTGGAATACCAAACATCAATAGAAACAATTGCCAGTGTTTGGCTTTTAAAAATAAGTTTGATAGGTTCATTTTGATAAGGGCGTTTAAGTAGAAATTAAAAATTGTAATTTAAAGAACTAAAGTAATTTTTATAATTAGCAAATAATACAATATAATTTTAGAATTTATTGTTTTAAAAGATTCTAACTATCAAAATAGTTTAATCAAAAATTCCTAAAATTCTTATCTTTCCTCATTGGCCGTTTTCGTCCAAATTGTTTTTCATTTAGCCATTTTTCAATATATCCATCAGCTACCTTACTATCTAAAATTTCTGAATTTAAGTATTCAGATTTTGCCTTTTGAATTCTGATTCTTTGGCTTTTGATAATTCATATACCTTTTCTTCCAACTCATATTCTAAAAGCATCTTCATTTCTTTTATGATATGAATATCTTCTACGGCATTTAACTTGTTGATTAGTTCCTCTTTTAAATCAGAAATTTTCATTTCAAATTTAGTTAATCAAATTTATACCTTTTTTGACATTTTATTTAAACCGATCTGCAATATTTCTATTGTTTTAAATAGTTTGGTTTCTCACCCCACCAATTTTCCAATAGCTTCTTCATCTAATCTGTAAACTGTCCAACCCGACATTGGAACAGCACCTAGACTTTCATAGAAATCAATGGCTGGTTTGTTCCAGTTTAATACGCTCCATTCAACTCGGCCACAATTGCGTGATTTGGCAATTTTAACTAGTTCAAGTAATAGATTTTTGCCATAAGATTTTCCTCTGTATTCTGGTTCTATGAACAAATCTTCAAGATAAATACCTGGTCTCGAAACGAAGGTGGAATAGTTGTGAAAGAAGAGTGCAAATCCTACAGGTGTTTCGTTTTCAAATGCAAGTAAACATTCTGCAAAGCTTTTTTCTTCAAACAAATATTTGATGATACTTTCATCTGTTGCCTGCACCTGGTCACTTAATTCTTCATAATGTGCAATGCCTTTAATGAAATGTAAGATGAGTCCTGCATCTTCTTTTTTTGCAAATCTTATATTTAACATACTATTCATTTTCCAATGAGCCAATTGTATAAATTCCTTTAAACTTTTTTTCGCTTGGAGCACCTTTGCCATCTCTTTGTGGAACCATTAAAGTGAATTCTACTTCCCACTTGTTTTGTGCGATTTTTCTTCCTTTCATAAAGCCGCTTTTAACTTCTCTAGCTCCATTGTCTCTGCAAAAGCAATTCGGACTAAATACAATTTTATATTTTCTTAAATCACCGCTTACTCTGAATGAGTTTCCTCTTTGAGGTGGTATTTCAAAAGTGAGGGTTTCAGAGTATTCATCATCAGCAATCATTTTATAATCCTTCGATTTGAAATGGTATTTAAAAACCCAATTTTTTCCTTTTTCATAAGAAAAGGGTAGGTAACCATTGTCCCATGGACCTACTTTTAAACTGCTATTTTGAGCGTAAACAAATGTTTTTACTTCAGGAGTAAATTCCATTTCAGCTTTGGGATTGTCTTGTGAAATCGCCACATTCAAGGTGTTTATCATTGCCAATAGGCAAACAAGCATCAACTTTTTCATATTTGAAAGATATTCTTAAGTGAAACAAAAACCATGCAATTTTTTTTAATGATGCTGTTAACTAATTTGCAAAACATGAAAAAACAGGAGCGTTTCGATAAAATTATCAGTTATTTCCTTGAACATAAGCCAATAGCGGAAACGGAATTACATTATGAAAATCCGTTTCAATTAATAATGGCTGTGGTTTTGTCGGCGCAATGCACCGATAAACGTGTAAATATTGTTACACAGGATTTATTCAGAGATTTTCCAACTCCTCAAAAATTAGCGGAAACAGATTTTGATACTTTGTTTCCTTATATCAGAAGTATTAGTTATCCCAATAATAAAACCAAACATCTGATTGGATTGGCTCAAATGTTACTTTCAGATTTTGATGGTAAGGTTCCTGAGAAAATAGAAGACCTCGTAAAATTGCCTGGTGTTGGAAGAAAAACGGCAAATGTAATTGCAAGTGTAGTTTACAATCAACCTGCTATGGCAGTCGATACACATGTCTTCAGGGTTAGCAGAAGATTAGGTTTAACTACCAATGCAAAAACTCCATTAGCTGCAGAACAACAATTGGTTAAATACATTCCCGATGAATACATTGCAACTGCGCATCATTGGTTGATACTTCATGGAAGATATACTTGTTTGGCTCGAAGTCCTAAATGCACAGAATGTGGTTTACAGGAATGGTGTAAACAATACCAAAGTGGTAAAGTTGAATAGTATTATTTCAAGCCTAATGCTTCAATAAAAACAAACTTGTTTTCAGCTTCTTCTTTTTGCAATAAAATAGTTTTACCATCTTCACCAATGCTTAAACGGTTGGGATATTTATCATAAGTTTTTTTGAATACACATAATCCTTCTTTGTTTATTACCAATAGTTCAGATTGATTTGAAAGCAATGAATAAACTAATAATAACGCGATGTATTCTTTGTTTTTTGAATCGCAAGTATATATAGCTAGGGTTTCTTTGTTTAAGATAGCTTGTGAAAACGAAAACCCATTTTGCTTAGATGTGATTTGTAAAGATTTTCCTAAAACATGAAAACTTAAACTATCATGAAACTCTGCAGGTGTTGCAGGAAAGTAGATTTGTTCAGGTTTTTGGTTCAGTTCTTCAAAATCGTTTTGGTTGATACTCTTTTCAATATTGATTGTTTTTTCAGGACCTAAAGCAATATTTACCATTTCTACATAGGGTTGAAACAACAAAACATACATCAACATCGGAGTAAAAATCAACAAAGAAACATTAAGCAATGTATATATAAACTCGGGTGCAACTTTTTTAGCAGCCATGTAGATGATGTAACCCGACAAAGCGCCGAACAAACACGAAATAATTGCATAAGGAAAGAACCATACAAAGTTTCCGAAAAAGTGGTCGGGTAAATAAAAGAACCTTACAACAGCGTTCATTCCAACAAAACTGAAAGCTGCTATTATAAAAAATACAAATCCATAAAATGAAATTGCATATGATTTCATAGATGCCATTTTAAGAAATCTGCTTTTCAGAATAAAGAACAAAAATACGCTTGAAAGTAAAGCAATTCCTGCCAGTAATGGATCGGTTTTTAAAAGAATATTTGTAACTATTTTGTACTGCATTCAATTTGAATATAATCGTTTCTCATTAAGTATTCATCGGAAACTTGTTCCCATGAGTTCCAACGTTTTCTGCAAAATGATTTAAACCTAAAAGGAATACCTTTAGTTGTAGAATCATTCATATTGGTTTGATTCGCAATTTGCAAATGTAAATGAGGCCAAGTTGTATTACCCGAATTTCCAATATTTGCAAGGTACTGTCCGCTAAAAACGGTATCACCAATTTTTACCTGAAAACTTCTTTTGTTTAATTGTGCCAGAATAGCATATTTATTATCAACTATTTTAATCGCGATATAATTGCCACATGGGTTAATAGTATCGCCTTTTTTCCGCACTTGTTGGTTATTAAAGGTATCAATTATTGCTGCAACAATTCCATTTACAGGACTAAATACTGAATCATTGAAACATACATAATCGGTTATTGCTGTTCCAGTGCCAGTAAAGAAACTTCCATTTTCATTTACCTTTAATAAATCAACAGCATAAGCTTGTTGAGGGATTGCTAAATGGTAATTTACAGAGCTATGTCCACCGGCATGAGAAGCTCTCCATGTGCCATGAACAGGTAAATCAATCGCAATACATTCATTTTTTTGAGGGTAATCATAAGCTTTGAAAATGATTAAACTGGCAAGTCCAAATCCCAATAACCAAAAAATACTTAGTAAAAAGAAAAGCATTCTTTTAATAAATTGTTCTACCAATCTTTTTGAGGCAGTAAATGAAAGGATGATTTCCTGTAAAGCAATTAAAAACCAAATCCCAACAAATGCATGAATGATACTATCTTCAATTAAAATTCTAAATCCTGCTATAAAATAAAACCAGGTAGGCAGTCCGGCAATTAAACTGAGCATTGCCAATAAAAAAATCAACTTCAGCCCATAAACAAACCATTCTTTTTTCCACGAAAAGAGCCATTTTCTGTCTTTTCTACTTTTAATTACTAAATACAATCGTATTAAAAATACAACTGCGAAAATAAAATTTAGTATCCAAAGTCCTGTAGTATAAGAAGATTGTAATTCCTGAAGTGATTTTTCCATGTTGGCGAATATCCTTTTTTACTAAAGATTTTCTTTAAAATATTGGGTGATTTTTTTCATTAAATGAACTCTATCTGGTCCCATTACATTGTGAGCATGTCCGGGATATACAAAATAATCAACCAATACACCTTCTTCAACGCTCTTTTGAATATAACTTAAGCTATGTTGCCATAAAACAACATCATCAGAAGTGCCGTGAATCATCAATAATTTACCTTTAAGATTTTTAACATAGTTTAATAAATCAGCCTCTCTGTATCCTTTTTCATTTTCCTGAGGCATATCCATGTATCTTTCGGTGTACATAATTTCATAAAATCTCCAGTCAATTACAGGACCTCCAGCTACACCAACTTTAAATACATCAGGTGTTTTTGTCATTAAGCTGGTACTCATAAAACCACCAAAACTCCAACCGAAAACACCCATTCTTTTGCTATCAACATAAGATTTGCTTTTCAAAAATTCAACTCCTTTTAACTGGTCTTTTACTTCTAAATTACCTAATTGGCGATGTGTAGCATTTTCAAATTCCAAACCTCTGTTTAATGAACCTCTATTGTCTAAGCAGAAAGTAATATAACCTTGTTGAGCCATATAATACAACCACATATCGGCTTGTCCGAGCCAGTTATTACTAACCATTTGCGCATGTGGACCACCATAAACATAAACAATAACAGGATATTTTTTAGTTGAATCAAATTGAGCAGGAAGAATCATTCTGCAATTTAGTTTGATAGCAGGGTCTTCTGAAGGAATTGAAAACAATCTTACTTCACAGGTTTTATAATCTCTTAAAGGATTTGGCGCATTTAAAATAGTTGCATATTCTTTTCCTGAAACATCGTTTAAAACTGTTCTTCTTGGAATTCTATTGTTGCTGTAAGTATCTAAAACATATTTACCATCTGTAGAAATTACCGCAGAATGTTGACCATCCATTCTATTTACAGGATTTGATTGAAGGGTTTTAAGTTTTAAAGCATAAACCAATTTGTTCATTCCATCCTCAGAAAATGCAGTGTAGAAAAATGTTTCACCCTTTTCATCAAATCCAATAATATCAGAAATAGCAAATTTTCCTTTTGTTAATTGTTTGATTAATTGTCCTTGTTTACTGTATAAATACATGTGATTGTAACCATCTCTTTCGCTAAACCAAATGAATTTTCCTGCATCATTTTTAAGAAACAACATTGGCTTTTCAGGTTCTACATATTTTGCATGAGTTTCAGTAAATAAAGTTTTGATGAAGGTTCCGGTATTAGCATCATATTGATTTAGTTTCATTTCGTTTTGTCCACGATTCAATATGGCAATGAATAGATATTCTTCATCAGGACTCCAGCTGATATTGGTTAGATATTGTTCAGAAGCAGGTTCAGTTTGTACTTCAACCGATCTTTTTCTTTTGAAATCATGGATTAAGACAGTTACAATATGGCTTTTATTGCCAGCCATCGGGTATTTTAATTTTTTGAAAGTATTAGGTGTTGTTAAAACAGAATGATTGGTATCTAAATCCTGAAATTCCATTAATTGATAATCACTAACCAAAGCTTCATTCATTTTGTAATAGGCAATTTTTGAAGCATTTGGTGAAAAGAAAGTTCCTTTTGTGATACCAAATTCATTTCTATGAACAGGTTTTCCATTTACATAACCATAAGTACCATCCTTAGTAATTATTTCTGATTTATTAATTTCATCGCCTGCTGAAGCAGCTGAATTGTTTGAAGGATTTTTACCATCATGCACAAATAAATTAAAGTTTAAAGTGTATGCTAATTTTTGTGAAGTAGCATCATAATCTAAATCTTCGGCATTTGCAGGTGCTTTAGCCAATAAACTAACTTTATTGGTTTGGATGTTTAATTTATAATAAGCATTGCTGTAGAAAAATCGAAATTCAGTAGCATTTTCCCAGGTAATGAAAGGAAAACGAATCATATCTTTTTCATTACTCATGAAATTTCTCCAGGCAAGGTTAAAATCAAACAAACTCAGAATAGAATCTTGTTTAAGAGTTTGAGCATCTTGTACGATTAAAATATCTTTTCCCAGTTTTTTACCCACAAAACTGAATTTATAAACATTAGGAATCCATTGTAATTGAGAAAGTCTGTCGGGCGACAAATTAGTTCTTTGTTTTAAAACGGCATCTTCAACGCTTAATAATTTATCTTGAGATTTGCTGCTTAAAGATAAGAAAATCAATAAACTAAAGGAGAATAATGAGACTAGTTTTTTCATTTTTAGGATGTTTATTTGTTCAATTCAATTCAAAAATTCTGTAAATAGAGAATTTAGAATAGTCTTCAAATATTAGAGTTTTTCGCGAAAACAAAAGCACAAAATGTCCTAAATTTAAAATGAATCAATATTGGGTTTTAACTCTTGAAAGGATTACCTATTTTCGCGCACCAATCAAAATTATCAAAATGTTTGAAAGTTTAAGTAGTAAGCTCGATAGGGCGTTCAAAGTTTTAAAAGGACATGGTAAAATTACTGAAATCAACGTTGCTGAAACGGTAAAAGAAATCCGCAAAGCATTAATTGATGCCGACGTAAATTACAAAATTGCCAAATCTTTTACAGATACAGTAAAAGAGAAAGCTTTGGGAGCAGATGTACTTA
>JBIPMI010000374.1:0-2901 GCA_044369215.1 Bacteroidia bacterium
TGTTGATGGGAAAAATACCAATAAAATAGTGCGTGTTTGGGACAGTGGCAGTTTTCCTCCAAGTGATTTTTATAAAGGATGGATGCCGCCTCATCCGGCTTTTTTTGTTAGAAGATCGGTTTATGAAAAATATGGTGCTTTTAATACCTTATTAAAAAGTTCTGCTGATTATGAGTTGATGCTCCGACTAATTCTCCGCAATCAAATCAGTATTCAATACATTCCTAAGTTTTTTGTGAAAATGCGCACGGGCGGAGCAAGTAACAGAAGCTTCCTTAATCGTTTGAAAGCCAATATTGAAGATAGAAAAGCCTGGCAATTAAATCAGCTAAAACCTAAATGGTACACCTTAATTCTAAAGCCATTTATTAAAGTTTTTCAATATAGGTTCTTTAGTTATTTTAGGAGAGTGAATGAAAAATAGAAAATAATAAGGAATTCTTTTTCATCTTGTTTAGATGGATATTTATAATGATATAAATTTCAGCCACTAAGTAAAACTCACAGATTTTTATATTTTTGCCATTCATTCAAAATCACATGGACGTTTACTCAAATAAAGCCCCGGAACCTGTTGGACATTACCCACATGCAAAAAGAGTTGGAAACCTTTTGTTTTTATCGGGTGTTGGACCCAGAGAAAAAGGAACCAAGAAAATTCCTGGTGTTGAATTGGGTGAAAATGGTGAAATTCTATCTTATGATATTGCAACACAGTGTCATTCTGTTTTTAATAATATCAAAATGATTTTAGAAGATGCCGGTAGTAGCTGGGATAAAATTGTTGATGTAACAGTATTTCTTACCAATATGAAAGATGATTTTCCTATTTATAATAAGATTTGGGCAGAGTACTTTAAGGTAGATCCTCCTTGCAGAACTACCTTAGAAATTAATTGCCTGCCAACGCCAATTGGTATTGAGTTGAAGGTAATTGCCACCATCGACTAAATCGCAATCACCTTGGTTTTTTGAGGTGTTTCCAGCTTTCCTTCCACACTCTGAATAATTTCTTTTTTCAAAACTTCACTTAGGTTTCTTCTGGCATATTGTCGGTAACTCACCATGCTTATTTCTCTCACCGGAACAGGATTTGAGAATTGCCTCAATTGCTTTTTCCTGCTCGCATTAAAATCTAATGTTGCTAGTTTAGGCACAATGGTTATTCCTTGATTTACTTCTACAATTCTTAAAAGAGATTCAATACTTCCTGCTTCATAATTCAATTGACGTCCTAAATCCTGCTTTTGTAATTCGCATAAATTTAACATTTGGGTTCGCAAACAATGTCCTTCTTCCAAAAGCCAAAGTCGGTTAATATCTAAATCCTTTGGAAGCAAAAATTGCTTGTTGAGTTTGTTTTCTTTTTTCGAAACAAAGACTTCAAAAGGTTCATAAAACAAAGGCTCTTCGGTATAAGCTTCTAGGTGAAGTGGTGTTGCAAGAATTCCAATGTCTATTAAGTCTTTTTCTAAGTGCGACAGAATTTCGGCAGTGCTAATTTCAAATAAATTCAAATGAACTTCAGGGTATTTTTTCAAAAAATTATTTAGAAATAATGGAAGCAAATAGGGGGCAAGTGTTGGAATAATTCCCATTCGTAATTCACCTTTTACTTCTTTTTTTATGCCATTGCTGATTTCTTTTAAAGCAGAAGATTCTCTTAAAACAATACGTGCCTGTTGTATAATTTCTTTGCCAGCATCGGTTGGACAAACAGGTTGTTTACTTCTATCGAACAATAAAAGTCCTAATTCTTCTTCTAGCTTTTTTACCATCATACTCAAAGTAGCTTGGGTAACAAAACAGGATTCTGCTGCCTTTGCAAAATGGCGATGCTGGTCGATTGCTACTATATATTCTAGTTGTTGTAAATTCATCTCATAGATTTTATCTATGCAAAGATAGAAAATATCAGTTTGATTGAACAATAAAATTCATAGAGTTTTGCTCCTGAAATTAATAACAAACAAATGCAAAATAGAATTTTATCAATCGGGAATGCGTTCCCTGAGTTTAACAAAAAATCGGTAGTATCAATTGAAAAAGGAAAAGAGTTTGCCGACATTTCATCTAACGAGCACAAAGCTTCAGGTAAATGGATGGTGATGTTTTGGTGGCCAAAAGATTTCACTTTTGTTTGTCCAACTGAAATTGCTGAATTCAACAAACATTATTTAGACTTCAGCGATAGAGATGCTATCTTATATGGTGCTTCAACAGATTCTGAATTTGTGCATGCTGCTTGGAGAAACAACCACAATGACTTAAAAGATTTACGTTTTCCAATGATAGCAGATACTTCAAAATCTTTAGCTGAAGAATTGGGAATATTATCTGCTGATGAGAAAGTTGCTTACCGTGCAACATTTATTGTAGATCCACAAGGAATTATTCGTTGGGTATCGGTTAATGATTTAAGTGTAGGACGTAATGTAAACGAAGTTTTGCGAGTATTAGATGCTTTGCAAACAGATGAATTATGTCCTTGTAACTGGGTAAAAGGCGAAGAAACAATTAATGCATAATGGAAGCAACTTTAATAAATGAAACGCTGCAAGGCTTATTGAGTCTTGCAGCTCAACAAGAGGTTTCTAAAGGATTAGAAACTATTGTTAGCAACGATAATCGTTATTTAAGAGACTTAAAAGTCAATTTAGGTAATGCTTTACAATACCAAACATTATCAAAAAAAGAATCTTATTTGTTAGCCCTTTCTGTTGCCATCAATGAAAAGAACAAATTAGCTATTGAATCCTTCACAAAATTAGCTAATAATGAAGGGTCAACTGAAGCTGAAATTGCTGAAACCTATGCTTGTGTAAGTTTATTGAATGCCAATAATGTATTGTATCGTTTCAGACATTTTACAAAAAAAGATGTTTACCAAAATTCTCCTGC
>JBIPMI010000088.1:0-9782 GCA_044369215.1 Bacteroidia bacterium
ACAATTATTAGATCCATTTGCAGCTTGGGAAGGTACAGACTTAAAAGGTTTGAATTTGTTAATCAAAGCAAAAGGAAAATGTACAACCGACCATATTTCTATGGCAGGTCCTTGGTTGAAATACCGTGGTCACTTAGACAATATTTCAAACAACATGTTAATTGGAGCTGTGAATTTCTTCAATGAAAAAACAGATTCAGTTAAAAATCAATTAACTGGTGAATACAATTCAGTTCCTAAAGTTCAACGTGCATACAAAGCACAAGGAATAGGTTCATTGGTTGTTGGTGACGAAAACTATGGTGAAGGTTCAAGTCGTGAACATGCAGCAATGGAGCCACGTCATTTAGGTGTTAGAGCAGTATTGGTAAAATCGTTTGCTCGTATTCACGAAACCAATTTGAAAAAGCAGGGAATGTTGGCCTTAACATTTGCTGACAAAGAAGATTACAACAAAATTCAAGAAGACGATAAAATCGATATCAATGGATTAACCAGTTTCGCACCAGGTAAATCATTGGAATTGGTTTTCACTCACAAAGATGGTTCATCAGATACTATTTTAGTAAACCATACTTACAATGAGCAACAAATCGAGTGGTTTAAAGCCGGTGGTGCTTTGAATATTATTCGTAAGCAAGTTGGAGCTTAATTGAGTTCAATTTTTTAATTATAAAAGGCGTTTCAAGCAATTGAAGCGCCTTTTTTGCAGATTCAAACTCCTTCTAACTATAAATCTAAACCAGCCACCAACAGCGCACTTTGGCCATTGGCCGTTCGCTGTTGACTTTTAATTTTTATTAATTGAGTACATTGGTTTACTAAGAAAAATCTTCAAAATCTCCTAAGTAAAACCAATGTTCAATTTACTATAAGTCAAGGCCAAAAGCTAACAGCAAATGGCCAATAGCCGCTTCTAGAATCTTACTTTCCCCGACAACACCAAATTCCTTCCCGCAGCTACAATTCCAGAACTATAAGGTCTATATCTTTTATCTAATATATTCTCTATTCCTGCACTCAATGAGAAAGTTTTATTGATTAAATAATTTGCTTTGAAATTGAGCGTATAATACGAAGGTGACCAAGGTTTCCCATTTTCATCTATTGCATAAATTTCTGGTTTTGCTTTTTCTTCATCAGGTAGTTCATCATATTTTTTTGATGCAGAATAAAACGAATTCAATTCAAGTCTTAATCCTTTATAATGATAAAATACTCGGCTTACTCCAAACATAGGTGCTGCATGGCGTGAAGGACTAATTGTTCCATTGTCCAATTCTTCTTCACCTTTTTGGTAATTGATATCACTGCTGATGCCAAAGCCAGATTCAAATTTGATTTCAAAATTGGCTTGAATTCCATATACAGTTGCAGACGCCGCATTTTGTACTGCCTGAATTCTGCTCATTTCGCCATCAAATAATAAACTGTCTTTTCCATTTAGCGTGAAATTACGACGTACCAAAGCTTTGTTTAATAAAGTATAATAAGCTGCAACTTCAATTTTCAGCATATTGTAAAACGTTTTATTAAAACCTATTTCAGCATTTATAGCTTGTTCTGCTTTGATATTCGGATTTGGTACAACAACAATTTCGGGAGCTGAATCAAATACCTTACCTGCATCATCTACATTTGGCGACCTGAATGCAGTAGAAACATTTGTATACAAAATAAAATCTTCTTGTGCTTTATAAATCAATCCTAAACTTCCTGTTAGTGATGATTGATTCATATTAGAGGTTGTATAAGGAAAAGGATAAAAGGTAGTATCAAATATTGCATCCAGTTGGAAGATATTATAACGTAATCCGGCTTGAAGATTCAATTTTGAATTCATTTTCCATTGTAAGTTTCCATAAGCTGCATAAGATGCCCAATCTGCTTGAGGATACCTTGCTGGTCCGGCAACTGTAACTCCTGTAATGATATTTTTATCGTTACCTATAGAAGTTACTTTGTTTTGAACTCCTTCAATTCCATAAAACAATAACTTGTTTGCAAATAATTTTTTATTGAAATCGAGGTTGATAGAATAAGCATCTACTTTTTCAATTCTAATACGTCTTGTTGCTTGATTGAAGTCTCTATCTATTCGACTTTCCTCAAAATTTTGAAACGCTGCTTTTAAACTGAATTGCTCATAAAATCTTGTTTTTTTATTGTGATTGATGCCCAGAATATTCATGATCCATTTTTGTGGACCATAATTCCATTCACCAGACCTTGGTATTCCGTTTTTGTACCGGATAAGCCTGTCGTACCTCGAATATTCGCTACTTAATGAATAATGAAATCCATATTCAAATTCAAGATGTTCTGAAGACTTAAACTTGACTTTCTGCATTAAATTTACCTGATTGTATGCAGTAGGTTTTTGAATTAATGAGTTTTCGTTGGCTACAATTTTATCTGCTGTGTCAACCCTTTGAACAAAGAAATTTCTTAGGTATTCATTTGGTCCAACTGTTCCCATTTTTAAATCACCAAACTGATTGTTTGAAAAACTACTTAAGAAAGCCCATTTTTTAAAGCCTAAAGCTACATCAACATGAATAGTTTGCTCTGAATTGGCTGTAGATAATCTGCTAAGTGCGCTTCCCTTAATTATTGGTTTACCAGAAGCAGAAAAATCTGGGCTTAAGGTTTGAAAGCTCATTACGCCACCAATAGCATCACTTCCATAAATAACAGAACCTGGTCCAAATAAAACCTCTGTTTTATCAATGGAAAATGGGTCAAGCGAAATTACATTTTGTATGTTGCCTGCCCTAAAAATGGCAGTATTCATTCTTACTCCATCAATAGAATACAAAAGTCTGTTTGTTGCAAATCCTCTAATCATGGGGCTTCCACCTCCTTGCTGACTCTTTTGAATAAACACTTTGCCACTCGAACCCAATAAATCTGCGGCAGTTTGAGGATTGTATAATTCAAGTTCTTTTTGAGTTAAGATGGCAATTTGAGCAGGTATTTCTTCTTTTTTCTGATTCCATTTACTTGATGAAAAGACCATTTCATTGAGTGACATGGATTTTGAAACCAATTGAAGTTTAAATCCATTTACATAAAGTTTTTTGAAACTTATTGTTAAGGGAACATGTGAGATTAATCTAAAATTGATTTCATTCGAGTCTTTAAAAGGAGAAATATCTGCTTCCCCTTTTTCATTGCTTATTGTTTTTAATGATGAGCCTGTATGTGATATGATGACATTTTTTAATGGAATTCCTGTTTGGCTATCTGTGATTTTTACAGTCTGAGCCAAACACAATCCAAACCACACACTTAGCCATAAAGCTATGATTGTTTTTTTCATTTTCTAAGAAAATAAATGAAGTAACAAGCTTGTTAAAGCAAGCACATTACAAAAGGATTTAAAATAGTTTGAAAGTTTGATTAATCTAGAATTAATCTTAAACTTTCGGAGGCGGAAATTCTACTAAAACTGTAGGATTTGTATATTGATTTTGTGTGTTATGGTTTAATGATTTTTTATAGAAAAAAAATAAATCAACTAGCATTCCATCTTCATGAAAATATAACTTACTTAGATAGTCTTCAATTAATTTATTGTTTTCTTTTTGCTGTGGATTTGAATTCACCAACAAAGCCAGTTGCTCATCAACTTTTGTTTCTTCTGCATCTTTCCAGCAAACAAAAAATGAACTATCTGAGCTTCCATTCTTTTCTAAAACATCATACTTAAAATCTTTGTATTTAAACTCCCATGGATGTTCCCATTCCAATTCTGTTTCTGCTTCTTGATTACTAAGATGAATAAAGCTTAATAAGGACTTATCTTTTTTACCTAATTCAAGTAATACTTCTAACTTTATAAAATGCTTTTTCACCACCAAAGCCAAGTAAGCACCTGGCAAAGGAATGGTAATCACAAAAAGCAGAAAGTAAAAAATAGACTTTTTCAATTTGTTTAAACATCCAAAGAAAAGGTTTTCTTTTTAAATAAAATCATTGAATATAAAACAGAATAGCCATTTCAGAAAAATGAAATGGCTATTCTACTTAAGTATAAAAATGATTTCTATTTAACTTTGATTTTTGTTATTTAACTCATTTTGTTTCTTAGTTCTAAAATACCTAAAACTACCAAATATGAAAGCAAATGCGATACTTTTTATACCACTTTCTTGTAGTAATTCTATATTTATTTCTTCTTTACTCATGAAATAAGAAAGGGCCATTAAAACTGCAAAAAAACTAAGACCGGTTAGTGCAACAACTTTAAGATAATTTATCATTACAAACTAACCTTTCCATTTGCAACCAAATCAGCTAATTTTAATGCTTCATAGGCATTAACAATAGCTCCTGTTTTACATAGTTCATTCAGTTTGGTTTTCTTTTTGCTACCTGGGATTCTTACTTTTTTGGTATAAGGAACTGCTGATTTTTCAAGAATTTTTTTCACCTGAACTGCAGTAAGCATCGGATAATAAGATCTAACCAAAGCTGCAACTCCTGCAACAACCGGTGCTGCCATACTGGTTCCACTCATGGCTTCATATTTATTATCAGGCATTGTCGATTTGATGTCTACACCGGGTGCAAACAAATCAACAGTATTTTTTCCATAATTAGAAAATTCAGCAGTTAACTTTTTGCCTGTTTCCCATGATGATGCACCAACTTCTATCCAGTTAGGCGCTGTATAGTCCAGTTCTGCAAATTTTGCTGATGGAAAATTCTTCTCAGTTTCGAGGTTTTTCGAATCATTACCCGCTGCATGAATTAACAAAACATCTTTTGATAATGCATATTTAACTGCCTCATCAATTGCTTTTTTATCAGGAGAAATTGATTTTCCAAAACTCATATTGATTATTTTAGCACCATTATCAACTGCATATCGAATTGAGTTTGCAATGTCTTTATCTCTTTCATCACCATCAGGTACTGCTCTTAATGTCATGATTTTTGCATTTTCACAAATACCTTTAATGCCTAATTCGTTTTTTCTATTGGCTGCAATAATTCCAGAAACATGGGTTCCATGATCGGCTTTTGGACCTGAAATTCTATTGTTTCCATAACGACTTTCTTTCACATTTTCGTAATCATCACCTACAGTTGGTCTTGGTTCGAAATCTAAATTCAAATGATACTCAACCATGTTTTTAAAGTAGCTTGTTGCATCATCCAATTGTTTTTGGATTGGAGAATTGTTTCTTCCACCAGTTTTTGCAACTTGTTTTAATAACATCAAACTTATTTTCTCAAGACGGCCATTTGCCTTTATTGGTTTTAATGATTCTATTGATGGGTCAAGAGAACCAGCTTTTTTTCTAATAATTTCCATGGTTGCCATCAAAGTGTCAAAACCTTTTTTGCTACCATTTATGTTCTTACTTTTATTCAAATATTGCAGCTCTGCATCATCATATAATTTTTTTAGCTCAGGTGTTTTTTTGTCGTTTGCTGAACCTTCATCTTCAAAAATTGCTTTGTATTTTTTGTAGGTACGTGTAAATTCATAGGTGTCGAATTCTATGTTTTGCTCCGGGCCTCCTATAAAATTCCAACCATAAATATCATCAGTATAACCATTTCTGTCTTCATCAAACTTGCTATCTTCAACCTCATTTTGGTTTCTCCAGATATTTAGAATTAAATCTTCATGTTTAAAATCGGTTCCACCATCAATTACGGCAACAACAACCGGACGAGAGCCTTTTCCTTGAAGTAATTCTTTATAGGCTTTTTCTGTACTCACTCCCCAGATTTTATCTGTAGTAGGATCTAAATTCTGCCAATTTTCAGGCGCTTTTTTTTGTGCTATTGCCGAAATCGACAATAAAAAAAGTGAAAGAAAGTAAACTAAATTTCTCATTTGCTTGTTCGTGTTCATTTGGCAATTATATTTGATGTTATCCTTATCTCATAGCTTTTTTTATAAAAGGACATCTAACATGAAAAATGGTATTAATTCTAAATCAGAAACAAATTGGAACAGACTCTATCTCATAGTCTTCCTTTTCTTGTTTGCTCAAATTCTACTTTATTACTATTTAACGATTTCACTTCAATGAGTTTATTAGATTGGTTTGTTTTAGTAGGTTCCCTTGTTTTTATTGCTTCCTATGGTATTTATAAAAGTCGTGGACAAAAAAACATACAGGATTATTTAAAAGGCGATAATAGTATGCCTTGGTTTATGGTTGGTTTGTCGATTATGGCAACTCAAGCCAGTGCAATCACTTTTCTTTCAGGGCCAGGACAGGCTTATACCGATGGAATGCGATTTGTGCAATATTATTTCGGTTTGCCTTTAGCCATGATTATTTTGAGCGTAGCATTTCTTCCTATTTACCACAAACTGAAGGTTTATACAGCCTATGAGTTTTTGGAAACAAGATTTGATTTAAAAACCCGAGTTCTTACCTCTTTTCTTTTTCTAACACAACGAGGATTAGCTTCCGGATTAACACTTTATGCTCCGGCTTTGATATTATCAGCTTTATTGGGATGGAATATTTATTGGACCAATTTATTCATCGGTGGAATCGTGATTGTATATACAGTTGCTGGTGGTTCAAAAGCAGTTTCCTACACACATTTGCAACAAATGTCAATCATATTTATTGGGATGTTTCTAGCTGGATTTATGATTGTGAAACTGTTACCACCTGATGTTTCCATGATTGATGCAACAAAAATTGCCGGGAAATTGGGGAAAATGAACATCATTGATTTGGAATTCGACATGAGTAATAAGTACAACCTTTGGAGCGGTTTAATAGGAGGGATGTTTTTGGCATTGAGTTATTTTGGTACCGACCAATCGCAGGTGTCGAGGTATATTTCTGCAAAGGATTTGAAGGAAAGCAGAATGGGTTTACTTATGAATGGTATCATAAAAGTGCCTATGCAATTTGCTATTTTGTTTATTGGTGTTTTATTATTTGTGTTTTATCAGTTTAATCAATCTCCATTGTTTTTTAACAATAATGAAATTGAACAATTAAAAAATACACCGCTTGCAAACGAATTGGTGGTTTTAGAAAATCAACATCAAGCATTGTTTGAAAAGAGAAAGCAAGAAATCAGTTTATTAAATGCATCTATCAAAAGTGAGAATGAAACTGCAATTTCAGAACATACAAACACAATCAAATCACTCATAAAAGAAGAAGATAAAGTTAGAGCTGATTTAAGTAGTTTGATGGAAAAGCGCAGTGATAAATCTGAAACCAACGATACCAACTATGTCTTTCTAAGATTTGTTCTGGATTATTTGCCACATGGTTTAATCGGACTTTTAATCGCCGTGATTTTTGCAGCCTCTATGCAATCAAAATCAGCAGAATTAAACTCACTGGCTTCAAGTTCGGTTGTTGATATATACAAACGGATGTTCAATAAAAACGCTTCAGATGAACACTATTTATGGGTTTCTAAATTGGGCACAGCCTTATGGGGATTGTATGCAGTAGGAGTAGCCATGTTTGCCAATAAATTAGGGAGTTTAATTGAAGCAGTAAATGTTTTGGGCTCTCTGTTTTATGGAAGTATTCTAGGTGTATTTTTAACAGCTTTTTTCTTAAAGAAAGTTCAGGGACATGCCGTTTTTTATGCAGCATTAATCGCTGAATCAATTGTATTGTATATGTATTTCTTTACTGATATTACCTTTTTATGGTTCAATTTCATTGGTGCTTTTCTTGTGATGATATTTGGGATATTATTGCAAATTTTTATCAAGCAAAAAGTAGTTCCTGTTAATATTTATTGAAGCATAAAGTTTATTCCACAAAAAGCTCTCTTTAAAGGGCTTTTAGAATATATTAATCTCGAATGTCTACAATATATTCAATATTATCAGGTGAGGTGCCTGTTATTTTAACCAAACCTCTTTTCCCTTTTCTGGATGTCATGAATAAATTGTCTTTCTGAGCAGTAATAGATTCATAAATTGGATCCAATAATAATTCACCGGCTTCATTAATCAAACCCAATAATAAACCCTTTTCTACACGGGCTACACCTTTTTCAAAGGGCATAATATTATCGAATTCCGGTTTAATGATTTCATCACCGTTCATATCGATGTATCCCATTTTGCCATTTTTTATCACCTTAGCGCGTCCGTTCTTAAAAGGATAAATGACATCATACCCTTTCAACATTTTACCGCCAACTCTTTTTTGAGCATGACCATCTTCTACTCCGAACCAAAGCACAAGTGCACAAATAATTAATACGATTCTCATTGCAGGGCGAATTTATAATAATTCAACTAATTTCAAATTGTGTGCCAATGTTTCATGCCCGCTTTTCGTTAAATTTATTAAATTACCTGAAAATTAAACTAATTTTAATTTATGAATGATTTTAAAATGAGTGCTTTTTGGGCAGCCTTGATTCATGGTATCATGTTCATGCTCTTGGGTTTACTGAGTATTTTTATGCAACAAGAAAGTTTATATGGACCAATTTATTACATGGGTTTCCTATTCTTATTAAGTGGTATTTTATATGCAACTATTTCTTTTTTATTAAGAAAAACTGTTAAAAATTGGTATTTCGGATGGCTTTGGGCTTTAATTGATATCGGAATTAGTGTATTTATTTTCTTTAAAACCGACTTAGCAACAGGTTATTTTATACATTTAATTGGCGCTTTTGCCATCATTATGGCTTCTGCTACTTTATTAGCCTCCTTCTTTTTAAAGCGATATAAAATATTTTTTATCATCAATGGAATTGTTTCTTTGGCTTTCGGACTCATGATTGTTTTTAACCCGCTTCCTGCTAAATTTATGAGTTTTATTGTAGGTTTATATGCTTTACTTTTAGGAATGTTTGTTGTTTATTTTGGTTTTCTGATTAAAAATTTAGGTAAAAAAGAAAATGAAATCGAGTCTTAGAAATTCTTTGTATTTATTTAGTTTAAGTCCTGCTATTGTTTGCATTTATGGAAACCTTCATGGTGAATGGTGGAGTTTTGCCAACCTTATTTATTCATTAGGTATTCTGGCTTTGTTCGAATGGATTGGTCCGGCTTTTTCATCGAATGAACATTCATCCAAAAACGATTGGATTCCTGATTTCATTCTATTGTTGCACATTCCTTTTCAAATTGCAGTCATAACAAGTTTGGTTTGGGGATACATGAATGGAATTTTATCTCCTTTGTTTATCATTCCTGCAGCTTTAAGTACTGGTATTAATTCAGGTTCATCCGCTATTGTTGTTGCACATGAATTAATTCACCGTAAAAGCAAATTCATGCAAGCCATGGGTAAGTTTTTACTCTTTAGTGCCGGAAATACTTACTTTTTTGTAGAACATTTAAGGGTTCATCACAAATGGGTTGCTACCGACAGAGATCCTGCAACAGCAAAAAAAGATGAATCATTGTATGCCTTTTTTACACGCTCTGTTGCTGGACAATTTACAGGTGCAATCCAACTAGAACATGAAAGGTTAAACAAAGAAGCTAAGAAATTGAATTTGTTGAATCACTATGTGTACAGACAATTGATACTGCATATTTTGTTGTTGATTTTCTTTTTTGTTATTGGAGGAGAATGGCTTGTTTTGGCTTGGATTGTTCAATGTTTTACAGCTAATTTTTTATTGGAATACACAAACTATATAGAACATTATGGAATGAGTAGGGAAGAGAATACCAGAGTAACAGAAATTCATAGTTGGGATTCAGATTTATTTGTAAGCAGGTTTGTTTTGGTTGATTTAAGCCGTCATGCCGATCACCATTTTTACGCATCAAAACCCTATCATACTTTGCAGAATTA